>JAYTTM010000150.1:0-8870 GCA_043745055.1 Chitinophagaceae bacterium
TTTGATTGTAGCTCTTTGCCGTTGTATTTATATCTGTTTTCAAGAGTACCTGCCGCCTTAGAACTAATCCCTTGTTGGATCAACCCGAACGGATAATAATGCGTTTCCTCCAAAATTGGCCCTCTTACATGAGTTACCTGCAGATTATCAAAGAACACATTAACCGGACTTTCGTTGCTGCAATATACATAGATATAGCCGTTTTTTGTTACAGGAATATTTTGTAATTGAGGGTCTGCCTCCCAATGGCTTTTTACGGTTCCGCTAGTGGGGTTCACCTGGCTGGCATAGGCTGTAACATAATTAAACTGTTCATCAAACAAAATATAATTGATAAATGCCCTTGGTCGGCCGGGCGGGGTGCTTGTATTATTTTTAGTGATAAAGGAATTAACTGCGGTTCCAAAGCCTGTTGAATTGACGGTAAGATCAGCCGCTACAGCTTTACCAATTGTACTGCCGGTTGGTGTACCCAACAATGCATTTATAATGTCATTTAGTGGCAGATTAGGGCCTGTGGGAGCTACCGTGTTTTCAAAATAATAACTTTTGCCGAGGATGTTGATCTTATCTCCGCTCATTACTTTCAATGTGATATCAAGTCCTGTTTTTCTGGCATCATTTCCATTTATTTTATATAGCTTATCGCTTAGGTCTGTAAACTTTATTGGCGTGGTTGCTGTGCAGTTGGGGTTGTTATTCGGAGGTATCGGACTGTTGTTCCCAGTCGCCGGATTACCATTGTGATTTTGATAGGCAGTGATACCTGTAGCAGCTAATTTCGTAACTATATTTGCAGTGTTAATAGTGTAATATTTCATTTCAACAGCCAGTGGATCTGTTGATGGTGCATTGTTATTTTCTAATGTTGCAGCTGGATAAATATCTGGCTTTATCTCTTCTGTAAGTACCATCCGTACATTTCCCAAATGATCTTTTATAAAGTAATCAAATACCAAAGCTGCCGGCACTGCAGGTGTAACAACGGCAGGTTTAAAACGTATGCGGCCTTCTTCATGTGGTATCAGTTGCAAGACATCTGCATAGTCTGGATTGTTAATATCAGCCGGCACAGTAGTTTTGCTTTCGTATATGAACCCATTAATGTAGTTGGTAGTGGTTGTGATTGTCTTACCTGTGGTGCTTATATCATTAGTTTGCTTTTTTAATTTGTTTCCAGCAGCATCATAGGTATAAGAAATACTTCCACGTGTATTGGAAGGATAACCAGTCCCTGCCTTAGAAACATTTACTACAGTTGGTAGATTAAGGTAGTTGTAGATAATACCATTTACACCCCTTGATCTTGAGAATATATCTTTGTTATAGTCATTTACTAGATTGCCATTGGGGTCATAAGTATAATCCGGTGTAGTAGTTGTTTTTGCAGGTACTCTTGAAACATAAAGGGTAGAAACTCTAAAATCACCAAGGGTGGTTGTAGGATCGTTTACTTTATCAAAAACATTTAGTAGCCGATTACTGTTAGTTATATAGTTGTAACTAAGCATATCAATATAATTGCTGGCATTTAATTTCAGTCCTTTTTGCCACATGGTAAGTATGTTGCCATTAGCATCGTAGCTAAGGTTACTAACCGAAAAATCTACCCCTGCTGTATTTCCAAAAACTGCTGTTGTGCTATTGCCAGTTTCATATTGGGTAAATGCAGCACCTGTAAGCCTGTTTATTGCATCATAGACATAATCATATTTGCGTTTTTGCTGGTCGCCTTCGCTTTTCCAAATGGTGCCGCCAATATTGCCATTGAATTGTTTATTGGGAAATGTACCAAGTGCGCCATCTTTATCATAGCCGAGCTGCATGCCAAAGTACTGGTCGGCATTGTTGGCTGCAGTTATGTAGCTTTTGTTAATGGAAAGCAGCCAGCCACGGATGTTGTATTCATAATCCAAATTAAAGAGCGGCTGCCTTGTGCTGTAATAGATGCCGCTGGCAGGGTCTTTTTTACTGCCGAGTATTTTCTTTTTCAGTTGACCCAAGGCATCATATTCCATTGTGGAGACTGTGATAAAATTAGTAGGTACCGCATTGCCATTTACATTGGTATTTTGTATTTTTTTATCTGTTTGGATTACCCTGCCCAGATCATCATAGGTCATTTTACTTACCATAACGGTCGTTTGTACTGTGGCAGTTGCCATTACCTGTTTTTGTATTATCAGCAGCGGCTTACCGGCCCAGTCATATTGTGTAGTGCTGATGTCTGCACCACCGGTGATATTTTTACTTTTTACCTGTACGGCCCTTCCTTTATCATCGTACAGTATTACTTTATAAAGGTATAAACTGGTACCAATAACTTTTGTTTCTGTCCAGGTTACCATGCCGTTTGTTTTTTGCGAAGCTGAAATGGGTATCAACTGGGCATAATCCGGAGATGCGTTAGCTAAAGAATTATACCCATAGGCAGCGGTATTGTAGGTGGCATCTATTGTTTTGTCAAGGCCGCTAGCAGCGGGTATAAGGGTGTAAACATCATAACCGGTTTTTGAAAGGTACTCCCACAAGCTTGTAGATGGAGTAGTAATGGGAGTAAAAGGATAGGTGCTGCTGTTATAGGCTGCACTATTGTGCTGAGCGAAAGAATTGTTATTAAATGTATTTAATAACAATCCGGTTTGTACGGGGCGATTCAAATCGTCGTACAATGTCACCATCCAGTTGTTTAAAGCCCGGAGGTTGCCATCCTGTGTCATCACCAGCCTGTCCCTGGTATCATAAACCATATATACTTCAGTAGCACCGGGTATTTTTTTCATAACCATCCGGTTACGGGCATCATATTCGTAGCGAAAACATTGCTCTGCCAGCACATCTGCTGGCAGGGAGGGGTAGGCATTGCTAAATCCGGCGGCTGCCAATATTTCTACCCCGTTTGGCTGCACCACACAGCGCAGGTTATTTAAATCATCATAAATATAATATGTTGATGCCCAATTGGTATAGGCACTGCCAACGAGGGTATTGGGCAACTCTACTTTTTTTAAAACTATTTTGCCTTCTTTATCTTTAAATTCCTGTACCTGTTTGTTATGTTCATCTAGAGTAACGGTTTTGTAAAGGCTGCCAGCAGGATAGGTACCTGAAAGAAAACAGGTGCCAAAAATACCCACTGAGCCACTATTGGTAATATTACCAATATATACTTCATCGGTAGCAACATTAGTGTAAAATTTTATTTTTGTAGAGTGGCGGTCGGTTTCCAATGTCTGCGATGAGGTACCTGCCCAACTATTGCCGGGGGCAAAACTTTCCTGCACCCGGTTTAAAGGGGAGGCTTCAAAATTAGTCTGGCTGTAAAAATAGATTTCGCTTTGGCCTATTATTGGGTTTGTTGCATAAGTATTGTTATAAAAATCTGCCTGCTGCGCAAAAGAGTTTAGTTTAAAGTTACCATCATTTTTGGTAACATCTGTTGCGGTAGAAGGGCTGGGCAGGTATTTAAAACGTTCCTTTCCAAAAGCATCATATTCTACTGCACTTATCATATCAACCGCCGTACCATTGGTAGGGTAAGAACCTTGTTTTACAACTGTCTGCAATAGCCTGCCAAGCCCGTCTATATATTGGGTGCTTTGTTTTACATCTGACAATGGCCTTGTTGTTAAAGTGTTGGGGTTGCTTTCAGGAGCAGAGGCCTCCCAGGTTCGTATATAATTTTTGGATATTGTTGGTGTATAATCTGCAGGTTTGGGCCTGGGTTGTCCATACAAGAAAGTATTGAATAGTATTATTATACTTACTAAAATTATTACAACTATTTTTAACAAGGCTTTACAGTTTTGCATTTTATTCATTTATTGATTTATCGTTTGATTTAAAACCTCCAAAAGAATTTGCTGTGGTACCTCATTGCCCAATATGCTGTACAGAATGCCGTTTTTGCTTACAAAAAATAATTGCCCAACCGTATCCACATCTGTATCAAAATGATTGTTCTCATTTGCATGTGTAAGCCAGTTAAAGAGCGCTTGCTGGTTATTGCCTGCTTCTTTTTTAACTAACCCTGTTTTTGTTATCACAAACTTTGGAGAAAGTGAGTTACTTAGGGCAATAAGTTTGGTAGTATCACTGTATCCTCCTAAGTCGAAAGCCGGTATGCCTATAATCTGAATAGAGCTATCAACTATTTGTAGGGAATCGAGATATTGCAGTTGCCTTGCATTTGGGTTTGATGCACTAAATGCAGTGATAATAATTTTTTTATTATTGTAGGCTGCCATACTGATCATGTTTCCATCTAGCTTTTCAACCTGAATATCATATATGCTGCTCTGTACATAAAATGCAGTGAGTATCAGCGCAGAAAATATAACACCCGTTTTTATATTGTTTGTTGTTGTCATTGTTAATACATTGATGCGGTGGATGTAGCTGTGATAGAAATATTATAAAAAGTAGCTCCTGTACTATATTGTGTGTAACCATTTATATTGAAGGTGGCAGATAGCGGCGTGCCGGCCGGATAAAATTGCACATTGTAAATGCCTGATGGTACTGTACCAAGTGTATAGGGAACCAAGGTATTTTGATTGAGGTAAAATGAATAATATAATCCACTTACTGTGTTGGTAAATTTTACCAGATATGAAGCTGTCTTTGCATTATATCCCTGTACGGCGGATATTGAGTTGGCGGTACACGTGCCTATGGCGTTTGCATAAGCCTGTCCATTTAGCTGAACATCGTTGGTGGCTTTTGCATTGGCGCTATATACATCTATAGTGGAGCTATAGGTATAAGCTGGCACTGTGTAAGTAACAGCATTACCAATATAGCCTGATGAACAATTTTTTGTATAAATGCCGCTTTGTGCCGTATTAAAGAATATGTTACAATTTTCTGTTTGTCCGTTGTAATTATAGCATACTTTTTTTATGATATTTTTATCCTGGTCACGGATCAAGATCAACCGATTATAGTCGTCGTATTCATAATAATTAATGTTATTATTGGCGCTGCACTGTGTAGTGATACCGACTAAAGGGGTATAAGTATAGCTAACCATTTGTGCTGAAAAAGGATAAAGCCTTAATTCATCTATGCTACCCGTACCTGCAAGTGTAATTTGTGATTGTCCTGTTATTTTGTGTTCAAAATAAGTCCATCCATTTAATGTTCTGCCCATTACAGGATAGCCTGAAACGGTACCTGTAATGGAAAATGCAGCAGCATTTTTTGTCCAGTAAGAAACAGTGTAAGCGTTTGCAATATTTAATAAAGCATTGGAAACAACGCTTCCTGTACCAAGATTATATACTTTACTACCCGTAGGGGCTGAGCCATCGGTATACTTTAATCCGATAAATGCCCAGTTGCCAGTACCCTCTGCTTCAAAACTGGTGTATGCTGTTTCAGACTCTGTACTATTTATTATCTCCGCCACGGGATATGCTAATTGATAATCCCAGATGTAGGAATTTAAATTATCACTTACCTTATGCAGTTGCTTTATATTACCATTTAGTTCATACTTATCATACAACAGTTTAGACTTATAGTCCGGATGATAAACAAACTGATTGGATGCATTAACTGAAGCTTGTGTAAGGTCAGGTGAGGGTTCAAGTAATTCTGTTTCAAGTTCCTCAGAAGGTTTTATCAAACCACTACCCATATCCTTGTATTTTACAATTTTACCCTTTAACAATTTTTGCACGGTATTAACCTCCTGAATTGTTTGCACTTCAACAGGTTGGGCTATAATGTTTTTTGTTTTCATTGACTGTAGTGCCAGTACCTCTGGTGCTGAGCCTGCTGTGATAGCAAAGTCTGAGGGATATTTGTACCGTGTTATTAACTTTCGACCATTGCTTACAGTTGTGGTGGACTTACTGAGCTGATTGGTTGCATTGTATTCAAAATCAGTGACACTTGATACGGGGTTGGCCCCAGTCATGTCATAATCAGTTTGTTCTTTTTTTACGACATAGTAATTATAAAAAAAAGTTTTAAATGCCGAAAGCAGCATGAATGCTTCAGCATAACTACAGGAGACCGGAGTGGATCTATTACGATCATATCTCTTGATAAAATTATCGAACCTTGTTGCGTCTGAACGATAATACAATCTTGTATCCGTCAAAAGCGTATTGTCGTTTTTAAAGACCGAAGTTTTTAACAAGTTCCCCCTTTCATGCTCCAGGGAAGACATTGGAACATACCGGTCTTGCGCACTCCCGGTTAATATCCAACCTAATACCCCGGGTTTTTTATCCCAATGTACCTGGCTGTTAAGATCCTGGTCAAAATTTGTAAAAAAATACTTGGTATAAGAATTATCAGGCTTCTGCTCAACAACTTCAGAATACCCCACATGTGAGTAAGAACCATTGTAACTATAATTTACTAAACTGTTAATCGATGCTATATCATAGGACACACTAACCAAACCAGTGTATGACGTTCGTGTTGGAATATTAAAATAATATTCTGGAGTGCCATTTAAAATGCCGCTTGAGGACAAGGTTAGCGGATCTACCCCAGCTGAAAAATTTTTCACATAAAAATACTTGGTAACTAATGGGGATGCAATAAGGTCGGCGTAATTCCGTATCTCTTTTATCCTGGCCCCCCCGACAAATCCTGGTGTGTAAGGTGTTAATGATTGCCTGTCATATGCCACTACATTGGCTGCGCTATTTGGTTCCCAAACATACTCGGTTTTACCACCTGTTGGGTATGTAACACTAGTTAATAAGCCTCTTGTTACTAGCACTTGGTTTGTGTTTCTATTGGTGGCTGCACTGGATATAACTCTTCCATTCATCAATACCCCATTGTAAAAACCCCAATGGTCAGTTTGATCACCGCCGTAGGGTGGCAAGCCAGCAATATTATTATAGAGAAATTGG
The DNA here is from genome assembly GCA_043745055.1 of Chitinophagaceae bacterium. Lineage (GTDB taxonomy): Bacteria > Bacteroidota > Bacteroidia > Chitinophagales > Chitinophagaceae > Ferruginibacter. Next base: position 6,879 of record JAYTTM010000150.1, read on the forward strand.
TATGTTTTTACGTTATTTCCAAAACGATCCTGTTCAGCAAATGAATTTAGTGTTAATCTTTCACTAGCTACGTTGTTGTAAATAAATTTAAATTTAAATAGAATATCATTTGTTTTATTGCGAACTGCAATGTCATCCAACTTATACCATTTAAGATTGCTGGGATCATTGTTAGTGCCAATAGCATCCAGGTTAAATGCCAATCCATTATCGTATTTTAAAAAATCATCAGTATATCTCAGTTCAGTTGTTTCTGAAATGGTAAAATCAATAATTTCTTTTGAGCTGGTGATTTTTTTAAGATAAACCGGGTATATTAACCTACCGCTGTGCTTTGCAGTGTTAATTTGATTATTAAAGGTAGTTGAAGAATTACCATACGAAGTACTACCTGTATTAGTTACGCAAGCATAGTTCATTTCAGAAGAATAAAATGCCAATGAGCATACCGGGTGTTTTCTTTGATAATCAAAAGTTACCACCTCGCCATTTATGTCTTCCATCCTCCTTAAAAGCCAGGTGTTAGCACCGTATAACATACTTGCCGGCGCTATTCCATAAATGGCAGCACTAAACTCAATGCCACAATCCACATCTGCACCGGTCGGAGCTATATATCCAAAAGTATATTTTGTACCTTCTTCCGTTGTTAGAATAAATCCCCTAAACGTTCTTGACTGATCTGAATTGGCGGAAACTTGCCCAGCAGTATATTGCAAGATGTTGGTTCTAATTTCAGAAGCACTCAAAAATCCCAAAACTTCTACCTTGATGTTAGGATTTTTAGAAGCAACCTGCCATCCATTAGCAGTATAAAAAAATGAACCTGAATAATTTCCAAAATTGAAACTAAACTCATCGGGATCTATATCGTATCCTTTACCATTATTCACTGTATTAACATAGTACACTCTTGCAGGTGTTTCCCAGTCGCTTGTATTGATAAACGATGCCCCGTAGTTAGCGGTGTAGGGGTTGGGGTAATAGGCAGGAAAAGTTGGTGTCTGAATGTCCCTTTCATCATCATCATAATGGTACTTTCTTGTTATACTTCCGTAAGCAGCTACATTCCAGCCCATGCCAACCCATCCGGGATGCTCATTGGGTTTAACGGAGCCAGGGTGATAATTCAGAGAAATAGGTAGCTTGATATTCCCTACCTTAACATCATAAATTGGGAAACCAATATTCGGAACGCCTGTAAAATAACTTACGGGTATATCTCCATACCTCCCCAGGCTTGCGGTATTTGGGCTCTCGATAGGGGGCATTGGCGCCGTTTGAGCGATTAGCTTAGAAAAGTTAGCAGAAAAGAAAATGCTTCCCACGACTGAACAAATGACAAAAATTGGCTTCTGAAATTGCATGTTTTCGTTTTAAATTGTATGTTTTATTCAAGACTATAGCCCACTCTAAACAGCACCGGTTGGCTTACCGGCCCATGCTGATGACTTAAAAAATCATACAGCAACTGTATATTGGTGGCTTTAAAAAATTTTGTTTTGATGTTTAATTTCTTGGTTACACCCAGCAAAGCACTCCGTTGCCAAGCGTCATAGTTTTTGAGTTGAGCAATATTTCTAAACCCTGCATTATGGTTGAGCTCATAGCCGCCGCTGATGTAAAAGCCATTTTTCATTTGCTTAAAGAGTGGCGGCAGTTTCCAGTCAATAAAACTCCGCAGGCCAATACCCTGGTGACTTAAATGTATGTTCTCAATGTTACCCATACCCAGTTTATAACTTGCTCCGATGCCGATTACAGATTTATCGTTTATTTTGTAGCCTGCGCTCATCGCCATATCGGCCGTACTAAGCATCAGGCTGTTGGTTCTGCCAAACTGCAAGTTAAAGCCGTATTCCAACCGTTGCGAAAAGGTCTTGGTTTTTTGCATATTAGGTTTAAAATCGGGCAGGGTGCCTCCGCCGTTGCCAGCACCGGGCAGGCCGTTTAATAATTTATCTTTTAGTTTTTTTAGTTCCCCCTGTGCTG
>JAYTTM010000151.1:0-2411 GCA_043745055.1 Chitinophagaceae bacterium
TTTTTTCAACCGAATCAATTATTAAATTATCAAAGCCTGTTAGGTTTTTGGCAGCTGCTATTTTTTCTTTGTCGGGCAACTGTTTTGTTTTTCTTGCACTGCGCCATAATTTTACCAGGGGCCCTATGGTGATATCAAAACTGCCTTTACTTTTATCGAAAGCATTTTTAGAAAGTAGTAATATTTCCAGCAGGGCTGGAGAAACTTTACCCGGAGTTGCATTTAAACCTGCAGTGGCACACAATTGCATCAGTTCGCTGCTGTTATTGTAATCAGTGAAAATAGTACTAAAAGAATCAACCAGTTTAAAACTTTGCTTTGCAAGTTCATCCGCCAACAGGCTATCATTACAATACATAACAATCATAAATGGCGAACCCATTTTTGATTCGGTAAACGAATATCGCTTTAATTGCGCTTTTACAGTAATACCCATTACTGTAAAAAAGATAACAAAAAATATCCTTGTAAACAATAGGCTGTTTTTATGATTAATTGTTGGTAAATTTAAGGCACAAAAAACTAAACCATGCAAAGAAGAAAATTTATGCAACAGACATTATTAACCGGTGGTGCTTTGTTTACTTCGGCCGTATCAGCATCAGCAAGCAACACACTTAGCGGGAATAAGCCGGTAGAAAAAAGTTTTAAATTAAATTATGGCATTCATGATGGGATGTTTAAAAATCATGCGGGAGATGATTTTATTGAGCAAATAAAATTTGCACACAGCACAGGTTTCATGGCTATTGAAGATAACGGCATGATGGGAAGACCCGTAGATCAACAGAAAAAAATTGGCGATACTTTGGCAAAGCTAGGAATGACGATGGGAGTGTTTGTAATTACTTCCAACAACTGGCATTGGAAAACTTCTCTGGCTACCGGTAAGCAGGAATGGATTGATTTAATGATAAAAGATTGCAAGGAAGCGGTGGAGGTTGCCAAACGTTGCAATGCCAAATGGATGACGGTGGTACCTGGTAATTATGAACGATCACTTTCTGTTGATTTTCAAACAATAAATGTTATCAATGCACTTCGAAAGGCTTCGGATATTTTAGCGCCGCATGGGCTGGTGATGGTATTGGAAGCATTGAGTGATAATCCCGATTTGTTCCTCCGTCATTCTGATCAAACATCTATGATTTGCAAAGCGGTAAACAGTCCATCTTGCAAATTTTTATTTGACATGTATCACATGCAGCGCAATGAAGGAAATATCATTAATAATTTAGACAGCAACTGGGACGAAATAGGCTACCTGCAAATTGGCGATAACCCGGGAAGAAATGAGCCTGGTACGGGAGAAATGAATTATAAAAATATTTTTAAACACATTGCTTCCAAAGGATACAAAGGTGTTTTAGGAATGGAGCATGGCAATGTAAAAAAAGGAAAAGAAGGGGAACTTGCTTTAATAGAAGCATATCGTGCTGCTGACGATTTTGCTTGAACAGTTGTTGAATTTAATAGACATCCCAATTCTTATTTAAATTTATCTACATAAATATTAACCACAGTAAAGAAATTAACTGCTGTTGAAAAAAATCCAAATGAAAAAATTGATCCTGTTTATTATCGCAATCAGTTTTGTAGGTATAGTAATTTTTGCACAGCAGTTAAAAGAAATGACGCCACTTCCAACCAACCAGCAATTGGCCTGGCATAATTTGGAGTATTACTGGTTTGCTCATTTTGGCCCCAACACTTTTACTGGTAAGGAATGGGGACATGGTGATGAGAAAGAGGAAATATTTAATCCTGCTGAATTGGATTGCCGCCAGTGGTGCCGCCTTGCCAAAGCTGCTGGTGCAAAAGGTATCATCATTACAGCCAAGCATCACGATGGATTTTGTTTGTGGCCGAGTAAATATTCTACTCATACAGTTAGAGAAAGTAGTTGGAGAAATGGTAAGGGTGATGTGCTGAAAGAATTAGCAGCAGCCTGCAAAGAATATGGATTAAAATTTGGCGTGTACATTTCTCCCTGGGACCGTAATCATCCACAATATGGAACAGATGCCTACAACGATGTTTTTGTAAATATGATGGAAGAATTATTTACCAGTTACGGTCCTATCTGGGAATTGTGGTGGGATGGCGCCAACGGCGAAGGACCTAATGGAAAAACGCAGCTGTACGACTGGAGTCGTTATGAAAGTTTCGTACGTAAAATTTCGCCACAAACAGTCATCTTCAGTGATATTGGTCCGGACTGCCGCTGGGTTGGAAATGAAAGCGGTTTTGCAGGAACTACCAACTGGAATTACCTGAATACAGCAGGGTTTACAAGAGGTGCAGGCAGTCCCACACAAGATACTTTGAACAGCGGAAACAGGTTTGGCAAAAACTGGATTCCGGCAGAGTGTGATGTAAGCATTCGGCCGGGTTGGTTTTATCATGCAGCC
>JAYTTM010000152.1:0-8854 GCA_043745055.1 Chitinophagaceae bacterium
AATGCCAGTAATATCTTTTTCAAAAAAACTTCTGTAGATATAAAATCTAATACTGTAAAACTTCCTTTCAGAAACCTGGACACATTGGATCACTTTAAAAAATATAAACTGGTAACTACATTTGTTGAAGTACCCCTCGAATTGAGGTATGTATTGCACCCGGAAAAAGAAGATAAAAGCTTTAAAGTTGCCATTGGAGCTAAAATAGGCTTGTTATTAGATGCACATACCAAAGGCAAAACATTGCAAAATAAAGCCGGCACAACCATTAACGCTTATAAAATAAAAGAAAAAGAAAATACTTTTTTTAATAGTTCACGTATTGTTGCCACTGCAAGAGTTGGCTTGGGCCATTTTTCTTTAGTTGCAAATTATCAAATTACCGCTCTTATAAAAGATGTTGCCGGCCCGTCAATACGCCCATACCAGATTGGACTTTGTATTAGTGGCTTATAAACTATTGAGATAGCTTTATTAACAAATCCTGGTGATATTCACCGGGATTTTTTGTGTGCCAAACAGTTAACTTTGCAGCTCATATCAAATCATGAGCGACGAAATAAAACACGAATGTGGCCTAGCATTCATTCGACTCCGAAAGCCTTTCAGTTATTACCAACAGCAATACGGTTCTGTGTTATATGGTCTAAATAAGCTTTACCTGTTGATGGAAAAACAGCACAACCGGGGCCAGGATGGAGCCGGAATTGCAACTGTAAAGCTTAATGTAGAACCCGGTTATCCTTTTTTGCATCGCCTGCGAAGCAGCGCCAATCAGCCTATTGCCGATTTATTTTTACAGGTAGGAAAAGAAATAGCAGAAATTGAAAAATACCAGCCTGATATTAAAAATCATCCCGGGCTTATGAAGGGCCATGTAAATTATGTAGGTGAATTACTATTAGGTCATTTACGCTATGGCACACAGGGCAAAAACAATGTGGAATTTTGTCACCCATTTATTAAAAGAGATACCATCCCTTCCAGAAACCTTGCATTGGCAGGAAACTTTAACCTGGTAAATACAGAGGAATTATTTGGGCTGATAAATGTTGATCCGGGCGTTTTTCAAAAGCAAAGCGATCTTGCTGCTATGATGGAAGTGTTGCATCATTTTCTTGTAAAAGCCGATGAATCATTTCCAGGGGCGCTGGATATTAAAAAAGTACTAAAAAAGGCGGTGCCTCTTTTTGACGGTGGTTTTAATTTTTGCGGCCTGGTGGGCAATGGTTCTTCTTTTATTGTAAGAGATGCCCACGGCATAAGACCATCTTATTATTATATAAATGATGATGTAATTGTGGCTGCAAGCGAAAGAGCTGCAATAAGAACTGCCTTTAATGTAGGTGAGAATGAAGTACGGGAACTAATGCCAGGCAGTGCTTTAATTACAGATGCTGAAGGGAATTATCAAATTGAACAAATTGTAGAACCTAAAGAGAGGCGGGCCTGTAGTTTTGAACGCATTTATTTCAGCCGGGGAAGCGATGAAAAAATATATAAAGAAAGAAATGCATTGGGCTATTACCTGAGTGAACCTGTTTTAAAAGCTATTAATTACGACCTTAAAAATACCATTTTTTCTTTTATTCCCAATACGGCAGAAACAGCCTTTTATGGTTTATTGAAAGGTGCAGAAGATTATTTAACCAAAGTAAAAATTGAAAAAATTTTAAGCTGGGGCAAAGAGTACGATGAGGCTAAATTAACCGAAATGGTTAGCCGTAAAGTAAGGATTGAAAAAATTGCTATCAAAGATGTTAAGCTACGCACTTTTATTACGGAAGATGCCAGCCGAAACGAAATGGTGCAGCATGTTTATGATATCACCTACGGCACAGTAAGGGATCACATTGATACGCTGGTAGTAATTGACGACTCTATTGTAAGGGGTACTACTTTAAAAGAAAGTATCATCCGGATGCTGGCTCGTTTAAAGCCCAAACGCATTATTGTTGTTTCATCGGCGCCACAAATACGGTATCCAGATTGCTATGGTATTGACATGAGTAAGTTGGGAGATTTTATTGCTTTTAAAGCTGCCATGGAACTCCTAAAGGAAACCGGGCAAGAGTCTTTATTAGATGAGCTTTTTAATAATTGTAAAGAGTTGGATTTTAACAACCAACTCTACACCGAAAATGTAGTACGTAAGGTTTATAAGCCATTTACTTTAGAGCAAATGTCAAACAAAATAGCACAACTTATTACCCCAAAAGAAATAGATATTCCTGTGGATGTAATTTATCAAACTATTGACACATTGCATCTTGCCTGCCCAACCAATACCGGTGACTGGTATTTCACAGGCAACTATCCTACGCCCGGTGGCAACAGGGTTTGCAACAAAGCATTTATGAATTATATGGAAGGTAAAAATGTGAGGGGATATTAACCCCCATCCTCGTTGGCTAGCGGGGTTAGATGAAGGGTAAACTGTTGCTTGAAGTTTTTATTATTTTAAAATAAGAGAAATGAATAATTCAACTGACGATTTAAATAGCTCTCTGCCATCCAGCGGGGATGGGAGTAAAACACTTCTTATAATCCGTCATGCCAAAAGCAGTTGGGATATTGGCACCATCACAGATTTTGAAAGGCCCTTAAATGAAAGGGGGAAAAAAGATGCTCCGGAAATGGCAGCAAGACTAAAAAAAAGAAATATTAAGGTTGATGCTTTTGTTTCCAGTCCTGCAAAAAGGGCAAAAAAAACTGCTGAGCTTTTTTGTGCTGCCATGCATCATCCGGCCGAATCCATCCAGTTAATCAGCAAACTTTATCATGCCGGTGAAGCTATATTTTTTGAAGTGGTTTCATCACTTGATAATTCAGCCAATACGGTAGCAATATTTTCCCATAACCCGGGCATTACTGAATTTGCTAACCTACTAACGGATAAGACACGAATTGACAATATGCCCACCTGCAGCATTTTTGCTGTAAAAGTATTTACCAATAACTGGGCTGATTTTACAAAAGCAAAAAAAGAATTCCTGTTTTTTGATTTTCCTAAAAATATCTAACGTGGGTGTGCCTAACTGTCTTTAGCGACAGTTAAAGATGTTTTACGGTTGCATAAATAAACCCCGAAAAATATAGTAATAGCGGCCATTATTTTATAACCTTCCAGCTCTTCTTTCAAAAAAATCATTGCAATGGCTGTTGCGAATACAGGTTGCAGGTAAATATAAGTACCAGCTACTGATGCGCCGAGTATTTTAATGCCATTGGCGTTAAAAAGATAGGCCAGAAAAGTACCTCCAAAAACTATTAAGCTTATACATAAAAATTCTATCCATCCGAAATTCCCCCAGTTGATAGCAGCAAATTCAGTCCATCCAAAAGGCAACACCATAAAAAAACCAAAGGTAAACACCCAGCGGATAACTTGCACCGGATTGTATTGTAGCATTAATGGCTTTACAAGAACAAAGTAAATGGTGTAGGCAACGGCATTGATAAGTATCAGCATATCACCTAAAAATACTTGGCTCCCATTACCAGTTTGTTGTCTTGCAGTTATTAGAATAACTGCGCCGGAAACACCCAAACCAAGACCAACAATTTTATACCAATTAATCATTTCTTTTAACAGCCAGGCAGCAATAAACGTAATTAAAATAGGCGTTGTAAGCATTAGTAAAGCTGCGTGAATGGAATAACTTAGCGACAGCCCCTTTAAAAACAGCATTTGGTTAATGGCAATGCCCGTAAGTGCACACCATAAGAAACGTGGAATATCCTTTCGCTGGATTTTTTTTGTAGAGGGCTTAAACAAATATATTGCCCAAAACATAACGGTGCTAATACCCACCCGAATCAAATTCATGCCAAAGGGCTCCATAAAATGATTTGCAGTAAGGTATTTTACTGCACTAAGGTTGATGGCAAAAAAAAGATTGGTGCTTAATAAACCAAGATGTGCCTGACGCTTTGTATTCACATAAAATTTTTATTGTGCAAATTTGAGGTGTTTATAAATTACTTACAAATTGCGCTATTTTAATTTCGTACTGTTCCATATTAAATATCGGAAAATGATAAGGAAAGTTGGCGGCTGCATCCAATGCTGTTTGCAACAAAAATTCATGCTGTGATATCGAATAATAAATTTCTTTTTCAAATAAATAGGTTGCCAGATATTCCTGTTCTACTTGTCCAGGAGTCGGTACCATAATGGCTTTTTGTTGTAACTTAATTAGGTCCATTACTGTTGTATAACCACTTCTGCAAATAACCATTTGAGCCTGTTGAATTACCAGATTTAGTTCATGGGCTGAAAGGTGAGCATGAACCTCAAGGTTATTAATATTTACCGAAGGTGTAACCACCTTGCTACCCGGAAGCCCCCTCACCAGTAAAATTTTACCAGTAAAATGAATAAGCTGATTCAATAATAAATTTTCAAAAATGGTTCGCTGTGGCTCCGGTCCGGAAATAACAATTACTACATCATACATTTTTTTTACAGAAGAAATTAATTGAAACCTCGATAAGCAACCTATATAAGTTGTATTGGCCGGCACAACCTTTGGATGCGATAACTTACCGGCAAGATTTTCTTTGCCTTCAAAATCGGGCACCCAGCATTGCGTGTATTTATTTATAAAATGGAAGTGAATTATTTGAGCCAACTTATCGGTTATTGAATTGCCTGTTTGTATGGCCAACTGATGGGTAATGTAAACACAAGGCACTGAATGATGGTAGAATCCAAACCTGTTATCGGAAATAATTGCATCAATAGCATAATTTTTAACAACTTTTTTTAGCCAACGGTGTTCCTTATATATAACCCCCATTATTTTAGGAATCTGGGTAAGTATTTTAAAAGCAAAGCGGCTTTTTTTTCTGCTATAGTGAATATGGTATCCTTGCAATGGCAGACAAGCAATTGATGGAAATGCTTGAGAAAGAATTTGTTGCGTCAGGCCTTCTGCAGCAATAATTACGGTACAATTTTGTTTCTGAAGCGTTTTTATAATAGGGATACAACGTGTAGCATGACCCAGTCCCCAGTCTAGGGGAGCAATTAGAATGGTCTTTTTTTTTAACAAACTTTCAATTTTTAAAAAAATGCTTAAAAAAATGCAATATTATTCAATGAAATTAGTTTATTTTGTTAATTCATAATTATGCAACGCTATTTTAAAATATCCTTACTACTTTTTTTACTAATAACAATTGTAACCACAAGCTGCAGTTCTTCAAAGAAAAGTCAATGTGGTTGTCCCAATAAAAGGGGAATGGTTGGTTATTAGAATTCAGTAAAATTGAAAAAACCATCTAATAAAAATGAACAATTTAAATCGGGATTTGCTTGTAATGTTCAATCAGGAACTGATGAGTCCACAGGCTATTGAACAACAGGTAGAGTTATTACACGAGTTGCTTTTTAGTGTAGAACGTATGGAAAACCTTGCGGCGGCTCACGAGATTATAGATCTTAATAAATACAAGGTTATAAATAAAAGTCTTATAGTAAGAAACACCATTCGTACGCAGGTGTTGAAGCCATTTGTTTTTTTGAATTGCAAAAACTAATTTCACAAACTATTTCATTATAACATTAATAGGATACTATATTTAGTGCCCTTTATGCCTATACTTTTCTGTAGTCTTCCACATTTTCTTCATTCAATTGTTCCGCTGCATCTGGTAAATTTTCACACTCATAGTTGCAGTTACCACATTGGTACACATAATCCGGCGCTACAGCATAGCTTGAAAAAATCCAGGTAATGATTGCTGTAAGATAGTTGACAGCGCCGGGCTTTGCTACATGGCTAAAACTATTACTTCCACATTCGGGACAGGTAGCAGAAAGCAAGTAATCAATTTGAAATGCCCTTAGTATTTTTATAGTTGCCGCCTCGTCTTCTCTTCTTACTACCAGCTTAATTCCACCAATTGCATTGGTTAATATAGGGTCGATAGTAACTGTATTTTCATCTCTTAAAAAACAAACAATCCCCAAAGCCTGTAACCTTGTTAAGGTAATATTTGCTGAGAAATAGTTGTCAAATGTTTTTACAATCACCAATTCCATATACGGTAGTTTTCAATTTTTCCCTCTATAAATATTGCCCGATTAAACAGCTAGACCTTTAACCGGAATGTAAAGCTTATTTCCGTTTAATAAACCATTGATGGCCAGGTAAATTCAGCAGCAGGATGCATTATTTAACAGCATTTTTTTATTTCGTAGTTAAATAAGCAAGGATTTACTTTCGTAAATTGATATAATACTTATTGTTTACCATCAATAATCAAGGGGGTATTTCCCTTGCCCATCACAATCACTTTGGCATTCTGACTTAATGCTAGTTCTTTCATCGCTTTTATTTGCTCATATTGTAACTGCTGGTCGGTTAGCCCTGTGTTAATGATACGCTGGTAATCTGCTATGCCTTGTGCCTCTACTCTTTTTCTTTCTGCTTCCTGCTTCTCTTTCAGCAAAACAAACTCCATTTTTTTTGCATCCTGCTCTGCATTTATTTTTGATTCGATAGATGCCTTTACTGAGTTAGGTAAGGTAATATTTCTTACTAAAAGTTGTTCCAGCATCAGGCCTCTTTTTTTAAAATCATCTTCAATACTTTTATAAATACGTTGTTGAAATTCGTCTCTTTTGTTGCCAAATAAATCTACCGCCTGGTAATAAACAGCGTTGTCACGTATTTTAGTTCGGGTAATTGGGCGTACAATTTTATCCCTAAAATCATCACCGGTTTCACGAAGTAGCCTCGGTGCATCCGCAGCTACTACCCTATACAAAACAGTCAGATCAATGGTTACTTCAAGTCCATCACTCGTTAAAACCCTAATAGCGTCATCGCCGGCTTTATTGCCTTCATCATTTACACCACTCATGGTATAATTTTGTGTCTTTATATCCAGCTTTTTTACATCCAGCAATGGATTTACAAAATGAAGACCGCTGGGGAGTACCGAATTCTGCACACTACCAAATAACACTTTTACTCCCACTTCTCCGGCGTCTATTTGTTTTATACAAGCTGTTGAGATTCCAGCTAAAATAAAAAATATACCGGTTAGTCTGCCAGTACTGGCATACTTTGCTACAGCGAAATTATTTTTTGCGACTACTGTTATTACTATCAAAATCAATAGTCCGAATATGATTAAAAACATGGTAAATAAATTTTATCTGCAAGTTCATCAAAAGAAACGAGATCAACTATTAACGTTTAGGAATCAAGGTATGTTCAAACTGGCTTTTTTTGATTAGAGAAAAATTGAACTTAGATTATACTTATAAAAGCATTATTTTAATGAATAACATTATTTGGGTTAAAGGATAAAACCTGAATGCTATCTTTGTTTTTAAAACAAAATATGCTTATGCAGTAACTGGTAAAAGAATTTAATGGTTACCTAACCAAAATGAATAAAGTAATTTTAAATTAAATCAATCTGGTAATAAACCGTTTGTGGAAACTTGATACCAATACCTATGTTGAGAATATTGGGAAGTGCTACAAATACTTAAAAGTTTCCATCCACACTTTACTAAACCATTTTAATTGCAGCTTTCCATCATCATAGTAAATTATAATGTTCAATGTTTTTTAGAGCAATGTATTATTTCGGTAATTGCTGCCTGTAAAAATATTGAAGCTGAGATAATTGTTGTTGATAACGATTCTACAGATGGCAGCAAACTTTTTTTCAAAAACCGTTTCAAGGCTGTACAATTTATTTGGTTGAAGCAAAACCTCGGTTTCGCCAAAGCCAATAATATTGGGCTTACTGCAGCAAGGGGTTCAACCATTCTATTTCTAAATCCGGATACCATTGTAGCGGAAGATTGTTTTGAGCAATGCCTTACTTTCTTCCAATCAAAAGATAAAGCCGGGGCATTGGGAATTAGAATGATTGACGGTAGTGGCTGGTTTTTAAAAGAAAGTAAAAGAGGTTTTCCTTCGCTATATACCTCTTTCTGCAAGTTTTGTTGTCTTACGGCTTTATTTCCTTCTTCTAAAATTTTTGCCAACTATTATTTGGGGCATTTACCCGAAAATCAAAACCATGAAGTAGCAGTATTATCGGGGGCGTTTATGATGGTTGATAAAAAAGTGCTTGACAAATTGGGTGGCTTTGATGAAACATTTTTTATGTATGCAGAAGATATTGACCTAAGCTATCGCATACAAAAAGCCGGCTATTTAAATTATTATTTTGCTGAAAGCACCATCCTGCATTTTAAAGGCGAAAGCACCAAAAAAGAAACGCTTCAATATATAAATACATTTTATGGAGCGATGATATTGTTTGTGAAAAAACACCATGGACTTTTTATCAGCAGTATGTATACTTTAGTTATTCAAGTAGTAATTGCAATAAAAAGTATAAGTACTGGTATAAATAAAGTATTTAAAAAAACTGGTAATAAAAGTGAAAAAGCAATTCCAAAAGGCAGGGCTTTTGTAATTAGTAATCCTGACACTTTTAAAGTAATTAAGCAAAGCACGATGCGATTATTTGATGCTGTTGAAAAAATCGATTCGCTAAAAATGTTGCCTTCAAAAGGCAATACAATTGTTCTATCCACTCCGCCTTTATCTTTTAAATATATCATTCAGCAGATTGAACAACATAAGGGACAACAAAAGTTTTTTATTCATGCTGCTGAAACCAGTTGCCTTGTGGGAAGTGATGACAAAAACAATGATGGCACTTCAATAACTTTATAGCAACTTTTTAATCAGCCTAAAACAGTATTGTTCGCCCCGGAAAGTGCACTGATAAAATATAAAACCAGTTCGTCTCAACCCATCATTCTTAAATCATTATTCCTTATTTTTTAAGCAAATGGTGTTGAATTCGTAGC
>JAYTTM010000153.1:0-2402 GCA_043745055.1 Chitinophagaceae bacterium
TTCATTACCAAGGTTATCAAATCCAATTACTTTACAATTGATTTGATCAACTACGTCTGCTGGTATTTTAAACCGAAATATTGAATCGGGGGTTTCAATAGCAAATGCATCCACATCGGTTTGGTATCCCATTGCGAATAATATTTTTTTAATGCCGCTGCTAGCCCGTACCGTTAACATTACAGAATCGCCCCGGTTGTATAATGCACCAATTGCAGGGCTGATGATTTTTATAGAATCTGCAACTGCCGGCCTTGCTGACTGAGTACCTAGCGCAGCATCCCATTTAAGTTTTACCGGATTAAATCCATTCATACTGAATTGAGATGAGCTGGCTTTTTCCCTTAGCAAACTGAGAACTTTGAAATAAACGGGAGGTGAAGGAATAACGTTCAAATGATTGTAACCTGTAAAAAGTGTATTGGCATCTGTCATGCCACCCAACTGGCTTTCATCAGATACAACCAAATCATTTTTACCCCTGAAGATTTGTTCAAAGCAGGAATTTAAAGAGCTATTCAATGGACAGCTGGTATTTTTCATCAACCAGTATTTTATAGAAAAAAGTAGCAGTCTGGCACCCGTAACATACAGATTGGGTTTTCCAAAATTCTGTACATTGGGTAACAAACTAAAATAGTCTGTTGGTTTTAATTTTATGGGAGATGAAATAAAATCATTCAGTAATCCATTGGCAGATTCTACCCAGGCAGAAAATTCATCATTGGAATGAATAGCATGGCTTGGAACCAGGTTTTTGTTTAAATCAGGGCCATTCAGCAAGCTGTCAATAGTTGCTTTGCCAATGGATAGATTATTCAATGCTCCCTGATAGGGGTCCTTACCAAAAAACTTTAATACCCACTTAAATGTTGCATCTTTATTTTCTATTATGTTGGCAAACGGTGAGCCGCTGTGCGGAGTGTTGATGGTAATAAGTTTATGGATATCTTTTCTGTAAGGTCCTGCGCCATCGCCTTCCTGTAAATAGAGCCTGCTTAAAATTCCACCCATGCTATGGCCTACTATGTCTACCTTACCTGCACTAAAACGATTATTGCCACAGGTCTCTATCAACTGATCAATATAGCTTGCAATAAAAGATCTGTTGTAAGTAAATTCTCTTGCTGATTCATAGCTGGGTGTAGCTATTTGGTAAGGCTTGTAATTATAAATTCCGTTATTCAGCAGGTAAGCTTTCATTTTATCCCAGGTAATTCCGGACGACCATAGTCCATGAATCATCAGTACGGGTGGCAACATCATTTTTACAGGAATATTCAAAACAATTTTCTCAGGCACTATTGTGGTATCCACCACCTGTAGCCGCATTATCTTACCATTAAACTGTGTACTTACAGTGTACAAATCATCCACGTATTTTGGATGAAAATACTGAAGGAGAATACTGTCGTTTGCCGCCGGGTTCAGGTATTTTACTTTAAAGTATCCCTGTTCATCCGGGTTGAATGGAGCATCGCCATCCTTTATCCGGAATTGCAGATTTTTAGCATCACTTCCTGTCCATTTTACAACAGTGGCTTTACTTCCATCGGCAGAAATAAATAAGGTGTCCTTATCAATTTCCAACTGCGGCTTTTTGGAATCATAGACTGCAATTAAGCGACGTAATTTATCGTCGTCGATAATGGAACTGTTGGTGGAGTTTGGTTTGAGCGTATAGATGGAAAGATCACCCGTTTTAATTTTATTTACCCCTGCTGAAGTACATGCCCAGATGGTTCCATCTTTACCAACTGCAATTCCAAAAACAGAATTGGAAGAAAGCCCCTGTGCAGTAGTGTATAATTTATAGGAGCTGTCATTGGCATAATCGCCAGTTCCTTTGTACACTAATAAACCATTATTGGTACCAAAATATACTTCACCGCCACCGCTAACGGCAATACTATTTGGGCGGAAAATAGTGCTTACCGGCAACAAAGCCGGCACACCAATATAATGCCATCCGTTAGTATCATAAACAGCAATTCCTTTTGCCCCATTCATACCTGCCCACATTCGGCCTTTTGAATCGCTGGCAAGCGACCATGCTCCAAAATCACCATTGCCAATTCCAAAGGGAATGGGCGTATTATTCTGATCAAATTTGCCAATATAATTACCGGCAAGATCGTACCGTAGAATGCCCGCTGTTACTACAGTTGCGCCATCATAGCCATCACTGCCCACCCACATTTCTATACCTGCCTGGGCAATACTTCTACAGGTGCGTCTTTTACCAATGCTATAATTTTCATCTTTGTAATTATTGCCAATGCCAATTAAAATACCTGTGGGTTCAGGCAAGCTGGCACCAGTGATAAAAGAGAAATTACTTCCATTAAACCTACCCACAGCACCGGGCGCAAAATGGTAACGGCCATTATAATTCAGAAAGG
>JAYTTM010000154.1:0-2401 GCA_043745055.1 Chitinophagaceae bacterium
GGTAAAAAATGTACACCTGGTAGATACGTTGTTAAAAAGAGGTGTAAAAGTGATCAGAATATTTGGTCCGGAACACGGGTTCCGTGGTAATGCGGCTGCAGGTGAACATGTAGAAAATGGCTTCGACAAAAAAACAGGCATACCCGTAATCAGTTTATACGGCGATCATAAAAAACCAACAGCAGCAGATTTTAAAGATGTAGATGTTTTGATTTTTGATATTCAGGATGTAGGCGTACGTTTTTACACCTTTATCTCCTCATTGGAATATTTTTTAGAAGCAGCCCTGGAAAACCACAAACCGGTATTGATTTTAGACAGGCCAAACCCCAATGGTTTTTATGTAGATGGACCGGTGCTGGATAAAAAATTTAAAAGTTTTGTTGGCATGCAACCCATCCCTATTGTTTACGGCATGACGATAGGTGAATATGCGTTGATGCTGGCTGGTGAAAAATGGCTATCGGCCAAAGCAAATGCCATCAACGATTACAATGTATCAACCCAGCCAACTGCTGATACGCCTTTTCATGTACAGGTAATTAAATGCAACAATTACAACCACAGCAGTAAATATGTATTACCGGTAATGCCATCGCCCAATTTAAAAGATATGCAAAGTATTTACCTGTATCCCTCCACCTGTTTTTTTGAAGGCACCTTACTGAGCGAAGGAAGAGGAACAGA
The DNA here is from genome assembly GCA_043745055.1 of Chitinophagaceae bacterium. GTDB lineage: Bacteria > Bacteroidota > Bacteroidia > Chitinophagales > Chitinophagaceae > Ferruginibacter. Next base: position 688 of record JAYTTM010000154.1, read on the forward strand.
CAACCCTTTTCAGATTTTTGGGCATCCTGATTTACCCAAAACACTTTTTGAATTTACCCCCAAACCCAACGCAGGAGCCAGGAGCAGCAAATGTTTTTATCAGCAATGTTATGGCTGGAATGTAAGTGGCACTACCGAAGAAATATTAAAAAAACTCAATTGCAGGATAGAATTAAAATATTTGCTGGATGCTTATAAATTATTTCCAGGCAAAGACAGCTTCTTCTTAAAAAATAATTTCTTTAATAAACTGGCCGGTAATGATGCATTGATGCAGCAGGTAAAAGAAGGTAAACCGGCAGCAACAATCAGGCAAAGCTGGGAGCCGGAATTAAGCAACTTTAAAAAAATAAGACAAAAATATTTATTGTACAAGCCATAAGTTAATGAGGCTTCCTTCAAATTATCACAGCAGCATTTGGTTGGTAAGTTTTGCCGTTAAGGCGTTTAGACGTTTTTTTCTTTCGTCTATAACTCAGCATTTAAAGACTTAAACGGCAATTTATTAATGCTTACTTCCAAAATAAAGAGCGACATACGATAGCGATCGGAGCTTAAATATACCCGTTTAATGTACATACACAATCTGGCTTTCTGTCAGCAACGGCAAATTTTTAAATCGTAGAATGATATTGGCCACTGTTGCCACATCCTTTTGGCAATAAACAGCAATGCGTTCTACATCATTTTGTTTCCAGTACACTTCACCTACCATGCTGCCATCAATATCATCTTTAGGAGATGGAACATTTAAAACTGCGGCCAATAGTTTTAAAGAGGTAAAGTTTTTATAGTCGCCAAAGCGCCAGTATTGAAAAGTATCTACCATATTAGTTTCCCATGGCTTCATGTTTTGAAAATCGAGGTAAGTGGGTATTGGCAGGCCATTAATTAATAAACGCCTGCACAAAAAAGGGATGTCAAATTCTTTGATGTTGTGCCCGGTAAAACTCCACCGGTTATGGATAGCTTCTAGCTGGTTAACGGTTTGTACAAATTTTTCAAGTAGTTCTTTTTCATCATGCCCGGCAATGGATTTTACCCTAAACTGGTACTCTTTATATTCCTTTTTAAAATAGCCTAAACTGATGCACACCACTTTGGCAAACTCAGCCATTACACCCGCCCGTTGCGGATAATACTCAGCAACTGTTACACCATCAGGCACACTGCGTTGTACTTTTTCTTCCCACAAATGTTGCCAGTCAACTGGCATTGATTCAAAATCTTTTTGGGTAGATACGGTTTCAATATCAATCACCAAAAAATTTTCAAGCGGCATTTTTACTATCATAGCGTTTCAATATTTCTTAAATATAAACAGGGATTGCGTTATATGCAATCCCTGTTTGTTTATTTTAATAGAAGTGGAATAATTAACAGCATAAAACCCTTTACTGCGGCCGGTTAGCAATCGCATTAATCTCATCCGATTCAAATATGCAATTGCCGCTGTAATCTGCGTTCATCACCATTTGCATAGCAATTGCAACTACTTTACTTTGAATTGGTCTATATTTTTTGGGTAATAAAAAAGCAATTTCAGGTAATATCTTTTGTGCAATCGACTCACCGAAACGAACATGAGTACGATGACCTAACAACAGTGAAGGACGAAAAATAAAGCATCCTTCAAATCCAATCTTTTTTACCGCTTCCTCTATTTCACCTTTTGTTTTGCTGTAAAAAAACATTGAGGTTGCATTGGCCCCCA
>JAYTTM010000155.1:0-2393 GCA_043745055.1 Chitinophagaceae bacterium
CAGGAAAAACTAATTTATGATGATTATCTATTTAATGAAACAGAATTTAAGAGAACTCCGGTTATAGCACAGGCAGCATCGAGGGCTATGTCAAAATACGTTTGCTCTTTTTCCTTTAGCAATTTTGGAGGATTGCAAACTGTTGGTGAAGAACCCTTATCATTAGAGAGCCTCGATATTCTTGGACGCTTTGGAAAAGTATTTGATCTCACCTATACCCGTTTTAATGATTTGCAAAGAGCAGAAGCACAGGCAAGAGAAGCAAAGATTGAAGCAGGTTTGGAAAGAGTGCGTTCAAAAACAATGGCTATGCACAACAGTGAGGATGTGGGTAAAACTGTATCTACCATGTTTGATGAATTGGTAAAATTGGGTATTGAAACAATCCGGTGTGGGATATTAATTATTGATGATACGGATAACATGGAAGTATGGGCTGCAAAGTCTGAGGAGGATGCAAAAAATAATCTCTCAGGCGAAGTCAAGCTAATAATCGGTGAGTTAAATATGATGATACATCCATTATTGCGGGGAGTAAACAAGGCCTGGAAAAATAAGGAACCCATGTTTGAGTACAAAATGGTAGGTGACGATTTAAAAGATTATTATCGGGCCATCAATGAGTCAGCAAATTACCCAGTTTATTTTGATATTGATACCTTACCGCACCATCAAACAAACACAGAATTCTTTTTTCCTGATGGTGGTCTTTTTGTTTTTACCAACAATTCAATTCCTGCTGATGATGTAAAAATATTTAAACGCTTTGCCGGTGTATTTGGACAAACATACCGGCGTTACCTCGACTTACAAAAAGCCGAAGCACAGGCAAGAGAAGCAAAAATAGAAGCATCGCTTGAAAGAGTGAGAGGCAAGGCGATGGCAATGCACAACACACAAGACCTTGCAGATACCATTGGCGTATTTTATAAAGAACTGCAATCATTCAGTATTACACCAAGGCGATGCGGTGTAGGATTGCTCAATAAAGAAAACAAAGAAGGCGAGTTGTTTACCTGGAATACAACCGAACAAGGCGATAGCCTGGAACTGGTAGGTAAAATGAAAATGGAAGGCCATGATGTTTTGGAAAATGTGTACAGTCATTGGCTTGCGCAAACAGAGTATCATCCTGTATTAAGGGGCAATGAAGTAAAAGAATATTACCAGGTAATCCGGCCAATGATGGCTTTTCCAGATTATCATCACAATGAAGTGCAGTATGGTTATTTCTTTTTCTTTAATGAAGGTGGAGTATATGCATGGTCCGAAAAAGAAATGAATGAAGATGAGTTGCAGATTTACCGAAGGTTTACATCGGTACTCAGCCTTACCTATAAACGCTATATAGATTTGCAACAGGCAGAGGCCAATGCAAGAGAGGCAAAGATAGAAGCGGCGCTCGAAAGAGTAAGAAGCCGCACAATGGCCATGCAGTCGAGTAATGAACTGGCCGAATCAGCTGCGGAAGTTTTTAAACAACTCATTAGCCTTGGTATTGAGCCAAACCGTTTATACATCGGCATAGTAAAAGAAGAAAGCGGCGATATGGAAATGTGGGCAACAGATGAAGATGGTACACAGGTGGGCCAGAAATTTGTGTTCAATAAAAATGAAAACCCATCCGTAAAAAAACTGTACGACGGCTGGGCGGCAAAAGAAAAATCGGTAATAGTAGATATGGAAGGAAAGGAACTGGAAGATTATTTTCATTACCTGAATGAAGTCATGCATATTCCTTTCAAAGGCGGCCTTACCCAAAAAAGACGAGTGCAGAGTGTGGCCTATTTCTCCAAAGGTTTTATTGGGATGGCTTCTTCTGATGGACAAGGAAGCGAAACGATACAATTACTGGAACGTTTTGCTGCAGTCTTCAATCTCACCTTTACCCGTTTTAATGATTTAAAAATTGCGGAGGCACATGCACTGCAGGCAGAAGAAGATTTAATAGCTATTAAAGAAGCTAAACAAAAAGCCGAAAACGCGTTAATCGAACTACAGGCCACGCAAAAGCAACTCATCCAATCAGAAAAAATGGCCAGCCTCGGAGAACTCACCGCAGGCATTGCCCATGAAATTCAAAACCCATTAAACTTCGTCAATAATTTTAGTGAAGTAAGTAAAGAGTTATTAGATGAAATGAGAGAAGCTATAGACAAAGGCGATAAAGAAGATGCAAAGGAAATCATGAATCATGTTATTAAGAATTTAGAAAAAATAAACCACCACGGCAAACGGGCCGATGCCATTGTAAAGGGTATGTTGCAACACAGCCGCAGTAGCAGTGGCCAAAAAGAGCTAACCGATATCAATGCGTTATGTGATGAATACATCCGTTTATGTTATCATGGGTTAAGAGCTAAAGACAAAAGATTCAATGCCACCATAAACAC
>JAYTTM010000156.1:0-2388 GCA_043745055.1 Chitinophagaceae bacterium
TGAGAGAACTGGACTGGAAAAAGATTCCTTTCCTAAGACGCAGCATGGGCGTAGTTTTTCAGGATTTTCAATTATTAACAGATAGAAATGTAAACGATAATTTGAAGTTTGTTTTAAAAGCTACCGGATGGAAAGACGAAAAGCTGATGGATGAAAAAATAGCCGATGTGCTGGATAAAGTTGGGTTAAAAACCAAGGGTTTTAAAATGCCTTTTGAACTAAGTGGCGGCGAACAACAAAGGGTGGATATAGCCCGTGCATTGCTCAACTCACCAAAACTGATTTTGGCAGATGAGCCTACTGGCAATCTTGATCCGGAAACAAGTGATGAAATTATGCAATTGCTATTTAACATCTGCAAAGATTATGGCACCTCCATTATTATGGCTACACATGATTATATGGTGATTGGTAAGTTTGCTGCCCGAACCATTAAAACAGAAAATGGAAAAGTGTGGGATAATGCAAGTGTATCCATTTAGCTAGGGCAAATTATTTTGAGGTTGCTATAGGTGTATCATTTAATGAGTAGATATTTCCAGTTCTAAACTTCTAACCCAATTAACTACTTAACATTTTTTCATCAATCCCAGTTCAGCCAGAACACATTCGTAATTTTTACTACGTTTTTACTATTATCATAAAGGCTATGCAGCACTTCCTGCCGTTGCGTATTTTCCTGTTGATTGTAGGGAATGTTGTATAAATAGCTGATGGAAGTTTTGAAATCTTCCGCATCTTCTGCCATGCTGCAAAGTGTTTCTAGTCCGCTGCCATCTACTCCTGCTTTGTTTACCAGGCAATGCCTGCCATTGTACAAGGCATTCAATAATTTTAGCTTTACACCGGTATTATTAAAGGAGGGTAAAATATTTACTTGCGCTTTGGCAATCATATCATGCAATTCCTTATCGCTTGGGTTGCTTACCAGGCAGGTATGTTCATGCTGGTGAGCTAAAAAAGTTAATTTCTGTGATGGGTTTTTGCCTGCAATTACAAAAGGTATGGGCAGTTTATTAAATACTTCCTTCAAAAGCCAAATGGCGGCTTCTTCATTTTCATTAATGCCGAGGTTGCCATGGTACAGGCAATAAGATCCTTGGCCGGCTTTTCCATCTGCATCGGTGTAGGGAATAAACGCCGGCATGTATTGAATATCGGTTGCCTTAAACAAATTTTTGTACAGATCCACATCCATCATGCTTACAGCAGCAATCTTAATTTTTTTCGCCAGACGTTCTTCGTATTTTTTCAACAATTTGCTTTCATGCCAATAGTATAATTTACGGATTGGATTTTTTTCATGAAGCGCAAGATGATGATAGTATTCAAACTCTGTATTGTGCAACCGAAGCATTACAATGCGATTGGAAAGCATGCCGGCATACAAATAATAACTACAATGAATGCCTTCTACCAATATAGGATGATTGTCCTTTTGCAGGTTAGCAATCAACTGGTCACTTTTACGTGAGTTAACAATATATGGAAGCCGGAGAGAGAAATGACTAATCTTTTTTCTTGGATAATAGGTTACCGTTTCACAGTATTTATTCAGTTCAGTTTGCGGCTGCCTTTTATTTACAAAACAGTGCAGTTGTATTTGTACGCCAATTTGGTGAAGCGTTTTTATTTTGTAAAATAAATCCACCACACCTCCAAAGTCTGCCGGGTACGGCACATCGTGTGTTATTATATGTAAGATTTTTGGACGCATAGGTATTGTATCTCTTAAATATTTCTAGGTAAATTTTAAAACTCATTGGATAATTATCCCGAAAAGTATTATTGAAAATGCTGTTTATAAAAGGCAACCAGTTTTTTTTCTTCCTGCTGCCAGTTGTAAACCAGTCGTACTGCAATTGTATTTCGTTGTAATTGTTGGTACATAACTTCATTGTTCAATAAATTGTTCAATTCCTGTGCTATGTTTTTTGAAAAGGTATCCTTTATTAGAACAGCAATGGGTGCTTCCTTGTTTAGTTCATTGTAAACAGGATAATCAACACATAGCTGCGGAATGCCTGCATGCAGGTAATCGAAAAAGCGATTGGCAAGCGAATAATAATTACTGAGGCCATGGTCATCAAATAATGTAATACCTAAATAAGCCTGTTGCGTAATTCTTCGCAATTCATCCGGGGGCACCTTTCCCTTAAATACAACCTTATCTTCCAGCATGTTTTCTTTTACCAGGGTTTTGGCTTGTGCCATAAAATTTCCATCTCCACAAATTATCAGTTGGCAGTTTACATCCTTCATAGCAGGTATAAGTGTCTCAAAACAGCGGCCTTCATTTACGGCGCCCTGGTATAAAATGAATTTTTCTGCAGGGGTTATTGGTAAAAGGTCTCTCAGCAATGCAATATTCCTAATTACTTCATATTG
>JAYTTM010000157.1:0-8775 GCA_043745055.1 Chitinophagaceae bacterium
GGTAATTTGGATATGGCCAATGAAAACTTTGAAAGTGCAGAAACAAACCTTAAAAAAAGCCAGGAGTTAATGAGTGGCGGCGGTTTATTGGGTGATCAAATGAAGCAGGCCGAGGGTTCTAACAAACTACAATTGGGTATGCTGGCCATGCAAAAAGGCAATTTAAAAGAAGCGGAAAGTTATATTCGTGGTGCCATCAGGGCAGGATTGCCGGATAAAGAAAACCAGGCTGCTGCCTACTTACAGCTTTCCAGCATCATGATTAACAAAAGGGAATTCAGGGCTGGAAAAGAATATTTTAGAAAAGCGAAGGGATTAAAACCTACCACACCACAAATTGCTGATCAGATAAAACAAATGGAAAAATACATAACCCGTATGCCGGGGTAATTTTAATGAATAATTTTTAAAGTAAACAAAGGGGTATTTAAAAAATATCCCTTTGTTGTTTGAAAACGGTTTTACATATTATATTGAAAACGGGACTTTATTCTAATCTAAAAACGATTATTTTATCTGGCAGGTTCGGAAATAGTTGTTAATTATAACAAAACTATACCTCAAATCAACAAACCCCTTTCAACAAAATTTAACCACTTTAAACTTTCTTCCCAAACATGTCTTCTACTTTCTTAAAGCGATAATCAAAAATTCCCTGCAATTGTTTGTTTACAAACAAGGTATTGGCAATATCTCCCAAAATCCAAAAGGGTAATTTATAGTGTACAATGTCCGTCATTTCAACGCCACCCGGCACTGCTTTAAAATGGTGCTGGTGATGCCACATACTGTAAGGCCCAAAGCGCTGTTCATCTACAAAATATTTTTTATCATCTACATGCGTAATCTCTGTCATCCAGTAAATGGGAATGCCGAGTACGGGACTTACCTTATATTCAATAATTTGACCGGGATACATTTTATCGCCATGGTATTTGGATAAAATGGTAAACCCTAGGTTATCGGGCGTAATCTCTTTTAAATTCTTTGGACTGCTGAAAAAATCCCAGGCTGCATCAAGACTTACCGGGATGGTTTGTACTGTTTTAAGGCTATATGTTTTGCTCATAATTATTTTAGCGTTATAACATACCTGTGGTCATTTTGTTTAACGAAAACGTGCAAAGCAATTGCATCTCTTAAAAAACCAGCACTATCCATGATTTTTTCTGGAGCCGTTTGGCTTTATCTTTGATGCATGTCTACCTACAGTTCCATATTAGCAAAAAAATTTAATGAAGCCTATCAAAAACTCAACCCACAGCAACGGGTAGCGGTGGATACCATTGAAGGTCCGGTAATGGTAATAGCCGGACCTGGCACCGGAAAAACACAAATACTGGCGGCCAGAATTGGTAAGATTTTATTGGACACCGATGCGCTGCCTGAAAATATTCTTTGTCTTACCTACACCGATGCAGGCACTATTGCCATGCGAAAACGATTGCAGCAATTTATTGGCGCCGATGCCTACAAAGTAAATATCTATACTTTTCATGCTTTTTGTAATGATGTAATTCAGGATAATTTATCGCTGTTTGAAAAAACGGCACTTGATGCAATATCTGAGCTGGAAAACATCCAGCTGTTTAAAATTCTCATAGATCAATTTCCTAAAAATCATCCGCTAAAAAGATACAGGGGCGATGTTTATTTTGAAATCAATAATTTAAAAAATCTTTTTTCTACCATGAAAAGAGAAGGCTGGACACCTGTCTTCATCAACGAAAAAATTGATGAATACATTGCTGATTTGCCTGCAAGAGAAGAATACATTACCAAGAGGGCAACCAAAGAATTTAAGAAAGGAGATGTACGCACCGATAAAATTGCTGAAGAAACAGCAAAGACAGAAAAACTAAGAGCTGCAGTAAATGAATTTGACAATTACCAGCAACTGATGCGTAGCAAAAACCGTTACGATTTTGATGATATGATTAACTGGGTAATTCAGGTATTTAATGACCATCCCGAAGTGCTGGCTTTTTACTACGAAAAATTTCAATACATACTGGTAGATGAATACCAGGATACCAGTGGCACTCAAAATAAAATTGTTGATTTATTGATTAGCTATTGGGACAAACCCAATGTGTTTGTGGTGGGTGACGATGATCAGAGTATTTACCGCTTTCAGGGCGCAAATGTAGAGAATATGCTGGAGTTTGCAACTGCTTATAGCCAGGATTTAATTACTGTGGTACTTACAGAAAACTACCGGAGTACCCAACCTATTTTAGACATTGCTAAAACACTCATCAACAATAATATCGAAAGGCTGGTAAAAAAAATTCCTGGTCTTACCAAAGAATTAACCGCCGCCAACGAAGAAAAAAAGAATTTCAACATTCCGCCAACCATCACCGAATATGTTTCTGCCAAAGATGAAATGGCTGCCATTAGCAACCAGGTTGCAGCGTTGGTTGAAAACAATATTGCCCCCGGAAAAATTGCGGTAATTTATAAGGAAAATAAGTACGGCAGTGAATTAGCCCAGTATTTCAGGCTAAAAAAAATACCCCTTTATAGCAAGCGCAATATCAATATTTTGGAAGATGCCTTTGTAAAAAAACTTATTCAGCTGCTACGCTACTTGCATGCGGAGCATGATACCCCTTATGGCGGCGATGAAATTTTATTTGAAATACTTCACTATGATTTTTATAAAATTCCACCGATTGAAATTGCAAAAATTACTGTAGAAGCCAACCAGGCCAAATACAAAGATCCCGGTACTTCTATCCGTAAATTACTGAGTGATAAAGCCAACACTCCTGCCAAAACTTTATTTGATACGAGCCTGCATACGGGCCTAAAAAAAATAAGCACCACACTGGAACAATTAATTGCCGCAGTAAGCAATGTTACATTGCAACAATTGTTTAGCAAGGTAATTCAGGAAGCTGATGTATTGCCTTACATTATGGGCAGCGATAAAAAAATTGAGTTGCTACAATTATTAACTGCATTGTTCGATTTTATCAAAACAGAAACAGTCCGCAACCCAACCATGGAGCTGAAAGATTTTGTAGATATCCTTGATGTTATGCAAAAAGAAGGACTACAGCTACCGATGGTACAAATTGCAGGAAACGAAAAAGGCGTAAACCTGTTAACGGCACATGGCAGTAAAGGACTTGAGTTTGAGTATGTATTTTTTGCAGGAGTAAATGCATCTTCCTGGGAGAAAAAACGCAACCCGGCCGGTGGTTATAAATTACCGGATACCATGTTTTCTTCACATCCTGCATCTTCCGATATGGAAGAATTGCGGCGTTTATTTTACGTTGCCATTACAAGGGCTGAAAAATATTTACACCTCTCATTTGCCAAATTTAAAAATGACGGCAAAGAGTTGGAGCCGTCTATGTTTATAGCAGAAATTTTGCAGGAGCATCCAATTCAAATTCAATTGGTGGCCTTACCTGTAGAAGATTTGATGGAATACGAAATACTGCAATACACTGCCGCTGCTCCGGAAATAGCATCAGCAGAAGCAGATTTTGTGGATAGCATTCTCAGCAAATTTGAGATGAACGTAACAGCGTTGAATAATTACCTGGATTGTCCGCTGGGATTTTATTACAAAAATTTAATCCGCATACCAACGGGTAAAAGTGAAGCTACGGAATTTGGCAGTGCCATACACCATGCGTTGGAAAAGTTATTCCGCAATATGCAGGAAGGCAAACAGGAAGATTTTGCCCCTGTTGAAGAGGTGATAAAAGACTTTAACTGGTACATACAACGGCACCGGGAAAACTTTACAAAAGAAGCATATGAAAGACGATTGGAATATGGCAACACAGTGCTTACAGCTTATTACAACAAATATGTAAACAGCTGGAATAAAGTGGTAGCTGTAGAAAGAAATATCCGTGGAGTAATGTTGGGCGAAGTGCCATTAAAAGGAAAACTGGATAAGCTGGAGTTTGATGGTAATAGTGTAAATGTGGTAGATTATAAAAGTGGGGATATTGATAAAGCAATTGTAAAAATGAAAGCACCCAATGATAAAGATCCACAGGGTGGCGGCTATTGGCGGCAGGCCGTATTTTATAAAATTCTGGTAGATAATTATGAGCAAAAAAACTGGAATGTTATCAGTACCGAATTTGATTTTGTGGAGCCTGATAAAAACAAGCAATACCGCAAAGAAAAAATCGTCATCACCCCATCGGATATTGAAACAGTAAAGCAACAGATACAAACCACCTGGGATAAAATTCAGGCCCGGGATTTTTACACGGGTTGTGGCAAAGCAACCTGCCATTGGTGTAATTTTGTAAAAGATAACCAGCTGGCAGTAGCACTGCATGAACTGGAGGAAGAGGAGGAATAAATTACGCGGTAGATAAGAAATAGTAGAATTAAGACTGCTGTCCGAAATGGTTTTTGGCAAATGCTTAAACAGTCATGCGTTAAGGGATCTAAACCCTCTACCTTTAAAGAGTACCTTAAGTGGGCTGATATTTCGCAGAATATAACTGGAAAATGCAAAGCTGATTCTAAATAAGCGTACAAGAAAAGTGTGACCACTAATCGAATAACAAAAGAGCCTAAAGGTATCAGTGTCAAGCTCCCCTCTCCTTCGGAGAGGGGTTGGGGGTGAGGTCTTACGAGGTACAGAGATTCCAGTTCTATAAAAGAAGGTTTTGGGTGAGGCTATTTTTTAAAACAACTTTACCAAACCCACCTAACAACAAATAAATAAAGCAAGTATGTTTGCAACTTAATTATTTTGAATGAAGCGTTCGCTATTGTTTTTACTGGGCATTCTATCGGTAAGCTTTTTTATTTCTTTTATCATTACTGGCTGTGCACAGGTAGGGTCTCCTACCGGCGGACCAAGAGATACCATTGCCCCTAAACTGGTTAGCGCCCAACCCAATTTAAAAAGCACCAATTTTAAAGGCAATAAAATTGTGCTCACTTTTGATGAATATGTAGATGTTCAGGATGTTCAAACCAATGTACTGGTATCTCCATTCCCCAAAAACAATCCAACCATTTCTTTTAAATTAAAAACAGTCACCATCAAATTAAAAGATACGCTTAAAGAAAATACCACTTATGCCATCAATTTTGGCAACGCCATCCGGGATAATAATGAAGGCAATCCTTTTAAAAATTTCACCTATGTATTTTCAACCGGCAACACGGTAGATTCGTTAACCCTGAGCGGGAAAATTTTTGTAGCCGAAACCGGAAAACCCGATAGTACCATTTCGGCTATTCTTTACCGCAATGCACACGACTCTTCCGTACAAACAAGAAAACCAGATTACCTAACTAAACTCGATGGCCAAGGAAATTTCACTTTCACCAATCTCTCCGCAGGCAGCTACAAAGTGTATGCACTAAAAGATGGTGATGGCGGCAAAACCTACAATTCGGCTATTGAAGAATTTGCATTTATTGACGAGATTATAATGCTGCCAGACAGTACTAAACCTGTTACCCTCTATGCTTATGCCGAAGAAAAGGACTCAAAAAAAACAGCAACAACCAAAGATGCCTCCGGAAAATCAGCAGCTGATAAAAGATTAAAATACGCTACTTCACTCACTACCCTGCAACAGGATTTAAACAATGATCTGGTAGTTACATTTAACAGGAAAATTAAAACCTGGGATAGTACAAAAATTCAATTAACCGATACACTTTTTAGTGCGATTCCTGGTGTTTCATTCCGACTCGACAGCACAAAAAAACTTATCAATATACAAACAAAATGGCCTGCAGAAAGTAAGTACTACCTTATCATAAATAAAGAAGTTGTAACAGATACTCTTGGCACACAATTAGTGAAAACAGATACACTAAAGTTTAAAACAAAAAAGCTGGAAGACTATGGAAATATCTCCATCCGGTTTGCAAACCTTGTAAAAGAAAAACATCCTGTACTGCTATTTTTAAAGGGAGATGTACTGGTAAAATCGGTTGCTATTAACAGTACAACCTGGAGTGATAAACTAATGGAACCCGGCGAGTACGAACTCCGTATTTTGTACGATGACAACAACAATGGCAAATGGGATCCCGGTAATTACAAGAAAAAAATACAGCCGGAAAAAGGTATTACTTTAGATAAAAAACTTACCATAAAAGCTAATTGGGATAATGAACGGGAAGTTAAATTGTAATTGGGCAAAATTGAAGGCTTGTTGAAGATGGGTTTAAGTATAAAGTTTTTTACAGCTGCTCTATTCTAAATCAGCGTATCAACTTTTTGTATCTATTAACTTGTTAACCCGTAATCTAATTACTTATCAACCCACAACTTTATCTTTGCCCAATGATTTTTTCTTCTTCTCTTTTAGAAAATGCAGTGAACGAATTTGCCAAACTACCCGGCATTGGTAAAAAAACAGCCCTGCGGCTTGTGCTACATTTAATAAAGCAGGATGAAACGGCTGTAAAGCAGTTCAGTGGCGCAATTGCACACATGAGGGAAGCCATCAAGTTCTGCAGCCGCTGCCACAATATATCTGATACAGCTATCTGCAATATCTGCAGCAATACTTCCCGCAAGCAGGAACTGCTTTGTGTGGTGGAAAATATCAGGGATGTAATTGCCATTGAAAGCACCCAGCAATTTAATGGATTGTACCATGTTTTGGGTGGCATCATTTCCCCGCTGGATGGCGTTGGGCCGGAGCAGCTTACCATCAATTCGCTGGTAAGCCGGGTAGAAAAAGAAATTATTACTGAAATTATATTTGCCCTCAATGCCAATGTACAAGGGGACACTACCATTTATTACATCAATAAAAAACTTAAAGGGGTTCAGGTAAAAATAACCACTATTGCCCGTGGCATTGCCTTTGGCGGGGAGTTAGAATATGCCGATGAAATGACTTTGGCAAAAAGTATCAGCAACCGCATTCCGGTTGAAAATTACATCACTACCAATAGTTGAAACAATATTAATTAAGAAGCACCAAACGTAGCAATTCATTCTTACAAAAGATGGTAGTACAGTTGCTTTACTATAACTTCCATCCATCAATTTTCTTAAAAAATACCCGCTATAATTAGCCTGAACTATTAATAACCAGGCTGCAGTTAAAGGTATCATTTATAAAAAAATTACCCCGTTATTTAGCTGGTGATTTTAAGAAGGGTAATTGTTGCACATTATAATGTAACCTGCAAGAAATATTCTTCTGCTTTTTAGTACCTGTTACACAACCTTTTTATAAAAAACAACGTTACTTAAATGTTCACTTTCAGCTTTTTTGTCACTTTATAAAAATTCGACTAAAACGGGATGAACATGAAAATTATTTTACAATAAGCATGTATATTAATTTAGCAAAGTATATTTCAATTAATAAAAATGACCAGTTCACTTAAAAAAACAGTGATAATCCTTTGTATACTCATTTTAATTGGAGTGTCTGTAGCATTTTACTTATGGAACAAACCTCATCAGGATATTGCGCATGCTGTGGGAATAAAAACCGATGCAGTTACATTATATAATGTTTTCATCACCGATTCTATTGCTGCAAAGAAAAAATATATTCAACAGGTTATTGAAGTATCCGGTACAATAAACAATATTTCAAAAAACCAACAAAACCAAATGGTAACGCTCATTAATACCGATACCAATGGTGCTTTTATCAACTGCACATTAGAGCAAGAATCAAATACCTTACAAGTAGGGCAATCTATCAGCATAAAAGGTATATGTACTGGTATTGGCCAGGGAGATGCGGATCTTGGCATTAAGGGAGATGTTTATTTGGTAAGATGTTACCTGGATAAATAACAGAAAACTGAATGCAGCAATGGCTAATTAAAAAATAAAAAAAGTAACGTTTCTGATATTGGATAAAAACAATCAGTCATTAAAAACAAAAAAGTTTATGATACACCAGAAAGTAAAAATCTTTTCAATAGCAACTCTTTTAACAATATCAATTTTACTAGCAGGCGGCTGCAAATATGATAAGGGAGAGTTACTGAATCCACCCAGTAGCGGTCCGGTTAATTGCGCAACTTCAGTTGCAAAATTCAGGGCTGATATAATGCCTTTGATTACCAGTAAATGTGCCACGCCATACTGCCACAACACAGATGCTTCTGGTGGAATAGTACTGCAGAATTACGCTGAAATAAGTGCTGCAAAAGTAAGGATTTATGAAAGGGCTGTAGTTGAAAAATCAATGCCATTAAACTTTCCTTTGCAATCTGCAGAAATCAATTTACTAAAATGCTGGATAGATAACGGGGCTAAAGACAATTAATAAAATTTTAATAATAACCAATGAAAAAGTATTCCATTTCTATCATACTAATAATTTGTTGCAACATTATTTTTGCCCAAAAGTTTTTTACAAAAAATGGCAGCATCTCTTTTTTTTCAAAAACTAATATTGAAAACATTCAAGCAGATAATAACCAGGTAATGAGCGTGTTGAATGCGCAAACCGGCGATTTGCAATTTTCTTTACTCATTAAAGGCTTTCATTTTAAAAAGGCGTTAATGGAAGAACACTTTAATGAGAATTACCTGGAGAGTGATCAATTTCCAAAAGCAACTTTTAAAGGAACTATTGCAGACATCGGCAAAATAAATTTTCTTAAGGATGCGGTTTATCCCGTATTAGTAAGTGGCGATTTAACCATGCATGGTGTTACCAATAAAGTAATCAGTAAAGGTAATATCTCTATAATTGATGGAAAAATCACCGGATCATCTATATTTATTATTACACTGGTAGATTACAAAATAGCTATACCAAAACTGGTAGAAAGTAATAT
>JAYTTM010000158.1:0-2386 GCA_043745055.1 Chitinophagaceae bacterium
TAAGTACTGATTGGATGGAGTTGTTTTTTGGCATATTAATTCAAAAACGATGATTGTAAATGTGCCAGGGAAGTTTTTTTCCGAAGCGGCCAAAGGTAACAAAAAATGATGCTTTGATTAGGGTTAATTTAAAAATAGTGCAGCGTTTCTGATTTTTTTTATGCAGGGTTGGATTAGCTTAACAACAAATGGTTATTTATTGTAGCACTGGCGATTCAAGAATTGTACTATCGATTAAAGAATAACTCATCATTTATCGAAAATAAGATAGCACAGAAAGCAGTTAGTGCAGTAACAAAAAAAATTAAACAGCAAGCTATTTTTTTGTTTTAGTTGAAATCTATCAAAATATAGTATCTATATTTGAAAATATTTGAAAAAAAACACCATTATGGCTGCTAAATTAAATCTTGACAAATTAGATCTGCAAATTATACACGAAATGATGGAGACAGCAGAAGTGTCTTATGCTGAATTGGGCAAAAAGCTTTTTGTGAGCGGTGGAACCATCCACGTGCGTATTAAAAAACTACAGGAGTTTAATATTGTAAAAGGCACCCGGTTAAATGTAGATTTAAAGCAACTTGGTTATGATATCACTGCTTTTGTAGGAATTTATTTAGAAAAAAGTTCTTTATATGATGCAGTTGCAACTGAATTAATGAAAATTCCTGAAATAGTACGCCTCAATTATATTACGGGTAATTACAGCATGTTTGTAGAAATTGTTTGTAAAGACATTACCCAGTTACGCTATGTATTGCACGATGAGTTACAAAAAATAAAAGGAATTGAACGTACAGAAACTTTTATTTCTTTAGAGGAAGGCTTTAGCAGAAATGTACGTGTGGCACCAGTTGATTAGTCTTCTTCTCCAAAGGGGTTAAGACTATTGAAAGTCTTATTTTTTGGGAACAAATTCTATTCGAATAAATTGTATTGCTGATATTTTGGAATGTAGAAATTAATAAGGGTTATTTTTCAAATAAGTCAGAGGCTGTTTTCTCTATCTCACATCTACCGCATCTCTCAATCCATTACCGAGTAAATTAATTGCCAACACAAGCAACATTATGGCAAAGCCGGGCACCAGTGCCAGCATTGGGTTGTGGGTAATAATAAAGTTGTAATTTTCTTTTATCATTAAACCCCAGCTTGGCTGTGGCGGTTGTACACCAATGCCTAAAAAACTTAATCCGGCTTCTATAATTATAGCAGTTGCAAAATTGCTGGCCGCAATAACCATTACTGGTCCCAGTATATTTGGCAGTATATGACGAAAGATAATTCTTGCATCACCCAGCCCCAATGCTCTTGCTGCCTGTATGTATTCCAGTTCTTTTATGGCCAATACCTGTCCTCTTATCAGCCTTGCTACGCTAACCCACATGGTGAGCCCTACTGCAATAAATATTTGCCAAAATCCTTTTCCCAAAGCCATGGTAATGGCAAAAACCAACAGCAAAGTTGGTATGCTCCAGGTTACATTTACCAGCCACATTACAATTGCATCTGTACGCCCACGGTAATAGCCTGCCAAAGCACCTAAAATGATACCCAGCGTTAATGAAATAATAACTGCAATCAGGCCAACAGCAAGACTCACTCTTGTGCCAATAATCAGTCGGCTTAAAATGTCACGACCAAACTTATCACTACCCAGCCAGTATGTTTTTATAATAATATTATGGGTTTGTAAAAGTGCCGGTTGCTGAGCAGTTAGCTGATTAATGGAATAACGTTGCACTTCAAAAGCAGCTTCGTCAATGTATTTATTTGCCAGTAATGTATCGCCATTTATTTTATACCCGCTGATGGGTACAAACCTGTACTGGCTTGGTTTGCCATACAACAATGCATCAAGCAGAGACAGCTTGTTTTTCTTATCAGGAATTTTTAAGAACAATTGACTATACCCTGGCTTTTTAGCCTGAATCTCCACTGTTTGCAAATCTGCATTGGGGGAATTATCTGGCGCAATTACATAGCCAAATAATGCAACAAAAATTGCAAATACAATGATTACCAATCCAAGCAAAGCACCTTTATTTTTTTTTAGCCGCTTCCAGGTTTGTGCAGAAAAAGAGAATGATTGTTGGTGCATGTGGTGAATGGTCAATGGTGAATGGAGAAATAACAAATCACAAATTTTATCTCACAAATCTCCAATAATGCTCTTTCCAAAATAAGCATGCAAAACATCCGGCAATAAAATTCCTTCTTCAGTTTGATTATTCTCTAACAGGCAAGCCACTATTCTCGGCAATGCTAATGAAGATCCGTTAAGTGTATGTACCAATTGTGTTTTGCCATTGGCATCTTTAAAGCGGGCCTTTAAGCGGTTGCTTTGAAAGCTTTCAAAATTGCTGACAGAACTTACTTCCAG
>JAYTTM010000159.1:0-2385 GCA_043745055.1 Chitinophagaceae bacterium
GTTGCAGCAGGTATATACTGATCATTCCATGGGTCGAGTATTTTCTCTGAATAAGGGTCTGCAATGTAAATACTATTATCTACCAGGTATTGAAAAGTATATTCATAGCCGGGTGTAAGCCCTTGCAGTGTAATCCAGTAATAATTTCCATCAGCTGTTTTATTCATTTGGTTTGTTGATTTTGGCTGCCAGGCATTGGCTTCAAAGTCGCCGAGCACAACTACATACTGCTTATTAGGTGCATACAGCACAAGCGTTACAGAATCGCATCCAGGCCAGTAATTAATACCTTCCTTTGCGCCTGCAGGCAAGGCCAGTACTGTATTTACAGGAGCTATATAAAACTGTACAGTATCGTAATAAGTGTTGGCACCCACTGTTAACTCTGCTATAAAACGTTGTGTACCTGCTGCTGTAACAGTTCCGCTTCCCGTGAGGGTATTAGTGCTTGTTAATGGACCGGCAACCTGTGTTCCATTAAAATACAATTTTAAAGTACCAGCTGTTGTAGAGGCCAATGCAGTAACTGAAACAGACTGCCCAACAGCTGTATTAATTGGTTCATTGTCAAGATTAAAAGTGGGTACCAGGCCTGGCTGTGTAAAAACAATATTGTTGCTTCCTGCTGGATATATGGGCACATACATATCGCTGTTGTCTATATTCTTTTGTATTTTGGTACCAGCACCATCTCTAAACAATAAGGCTACCTTATAAATAGTTTCTCCTGCCGGTACACCTCCAGCTGCTGCATTAAAATATGCCCTGGGGTTGGTAATGGTAATAGACCATTTATTGTTTCCTAAGGACGTAGCGGCAGGTGCGGTAGTGGTAGCCCAGGTTGTAGGCACGTATCTCCAATCACTATTAGTTGCACTTAAATTTGTTATTACACCAAAGTGCATGTAGACTGCTCCGGTATATCCCAGCAAACCCTTATTACCTTTAGTAGCATCCATGGTAATAACAATGGTAGAATTGTCGTTGGGAAACTGGGAAGACCAGGTTAATAATTGTGATTTTGCATAAAGTGACAAAAAAACAATACTTACAGAGAGTAATATTTTATTCATATAGCAACATTTAATGTGTAAATTAAACACATTAAGCTAATACAGCAAAAAATTATTTAGCTTATTTTCCAAATAGTTTTTTCCCGTCTACAAAAGTAGCCAGCACTTTTGTTTTTAGAATGGCAGATACGGGGCAACTTAGCAAATCTGTATCCAGCACAATAAAATCTGCCGCTTTACCAATTTCCAGACTACCTTTTTCGTTCTCTTCAAAAGCAGCTTTGGCAGCCCATAATGTCATACCCAGTAAGGCTTCCTGCCTTGTTAGTGCATTTTCCGGCTGAAAGCCTCCATTAGGATAACCCTTTGCATCTATCCTTGCCACAGCAGCTAAAAATGTTTTAAATGGATTGATATCTTCCACCGGAAAATCGGTACCAAGCGGCATCCAGCCATTTTGTTTTAATAATTGTTTATAAGCATAGGCTGTCTTTATCCTTTCAGGTCCAAGTCTGTCTGTTGCCCAATACATATCGCTGGTAGCATGTGTTGGCTGCACACTGGGGATGATACTTGCGGCGCCAAATAAATCAATATCATTTTCATTTACCACCTGTGCATGTTCTATTCTCCAGCGCAAATCATTTTTTCCTTTCAAAACTTCTGTATAAATTTTTAATATCTGCCGGTTACCGCTATCACCAATAGCATGGGTACACAATTGAAATTTAGAATGGCTGAGTTTGTTTGCAATGGTTTGATAATGGTTGGGCGCATTTAATAAAAAACCTTTCCAGCCGGGCTTATCGGTATAATCTTCTACAAGGCAGGCCCCTCTTGAACCTAGTGCACCATCAGCATACATTTTAAATCCACCAACATGTAATGCATGTGTTTTATAAGGACCCTTTTTTAGCCAGCTTTCATAATACTGAGCACTATCACTAAGCAGTGCAAATATTTTCATTTTTAAACTACCGCCTTGTTGTGCTTCATCTACCAATTGAATGGTATGTTCACTAATGCCACAATCATGCACACCAGTAAGGCCATAAGAAAAACAGGTATCCTGCGCCTGCAGAAAATATTGTACTGCCAGTTTATCATCAATCAACGGAATCTTATTTTCTGCAATATCCATAGCGTTATCTACCAGGATGCCGGTTAGCACGCCATCTTTTATTTCTATATTTCCTCCATCAATTTTGGTAGAAGTGGTAATGCCGGCAATATCCAAAGCTTTTTGATTTACAAGCGCAGCATGGCCATCTACCCTTTTTAAAAATACCGGCCTGTCGGGAAACAATGCATCTAATTTTTCTTTTGATGGAAATTCTTTTACTGCCCAGTCATTTTGATCCCAGCCTCTTCC
>JAYTTM010000160.1:0-2381 GCA_043745055.1 Chitinophagaceae bacterium
GCCTAACCTGTTGTGTAAAAATTTAATATCCATACCAATCTCTTTACTGGTTAATACAGAAGATTTTACGTTTGGATCAATTTTATTACCAGGAGCATAAGCACCTGTTTGGTTATTGTAAACTGTTTGAATTGAATAAGCCGGATCGGATAATGAATAAGATGGCCCGCCATAAACACTTACATAAGGCTGGCCATATGCAATTGGATAACCTGCGGGGCCAATATAATCACTTTTGGTAGGTGATTTAGCAGTTGCATAACTAGCCCTGAATTTTAAAAAACTAATTGCACCTGGTAATTTCACATAATCAGAAACTGCGGTTGCTATAGAAACTGAAGGATAGAAATAAGTATTGTTATTTAACAATAAAGTAGAGTTTTTATCAACCCTGCCCGTAGTAGTTATAGAAAAATATTTTTTGTAATCGAGACTTACAGAATAATAAGCACTTAATACAAGCATGTTTGCATTATAACTGTATGCTTTTATTGCATTCAATGAATTTGCAAAAGAGTATAATCCCGGAACGTTTAAATAATCAGTAGTGGTAAAGCTTGAGTTGTATGAAAAGTTACGTGCATTTACACCCACCAATCCATCAATTGCAATACCACTTTTTGTTTTTCCGGTGTATTTAACCAATCCTTCAATATTGTTATCAACCAATGAACGCCTGTCTTCCCTGTAATCTCCACGGTTGCCATTTCTTCCGTAAGGATGAGCAGAATAGGGCATTTTTTCATTCCTCAGCACATCATTTGCACTGATATTGGCTCTTACTACTGCCTCAATATTTTTGTTGGCTTTATAGGTTAATGCTGCATTTCCATAAATATCATTTTTGTAATGTCCACGTAACCACTCGTAACTCATAAAGTAAGGATTTTGGTAACGTTGATACTCAGCGTATATGGATTGTACCCCTTCTTTTCCAGGCTGCCAGTAATTTTTCATATCAGCTATATTCCAATCAGCTCCCGTCCATACTGTAACGCTGTAAATAACACTGTTAGGGCCATACACCACATCCGGAATGTTGGGTGATTCCTGACGGTTATAATTTAAGTTAGCTTCAATTTTAAATTTGCTGCTTAAATTATAACTGGTATTGATATTGAAATTATAGGTATTTAATTTAGTATTTGGAATGATACCTTTTTGGTAAGTATTGCTTAACGACATTCTGATACTACCCTTATCATTTGAAGATGAAAAACTTAAATTATTGGTAGTTAACAAACCAGCTTGTATAAATCTTTTAAGATTATCAACACCAACAGCTTTATAAGGAGTACTAGTTCTAATTCCGGTAACAGGATCGATAGGGCTGTTATATTGTGGCAGCAATTGACCGTTTAAAGCAGGTCCCCACACATCATAATCTCCATCATTTATTCCACCGCCTTTACCATCACCAAATTTATATTGAGAATAATCTCCACCGCCGTATAAGGCATGTGTTTTTGGTAAGGCAATAAAGCCTTTATTCATTTGTGTGCTAGAGTTAATTTCAATAGTGTATCCTTTTGCATTACTCTTACCTTTTTTGGTAGTAATTAAAATAGCACCATTTTGTGCACGGCTACCATAAATAGCAGTTGCAGCAAGGCCTTTCAAAACTGTGTAAGTTTCAATATCATCAGGGCTTATATTCCAGGTATCAGATGTGATGGGCATACCATCCACTACATACAATGAGATATTTTGTCCACGAAGAGAAACCGCTGGTGCATCCAGCAATTCCTGAGAAATAGCAACATCTAACCCTGCTACTTTTCCTACTAATCCATTAATTGGATTGGGCTCTCTTGCTTTAATAAGTTCCGATCCTTTAACTTCCTGAACGGCATAACCTAGTTTTTTTTGTTCTCTTTTAACACCTAAACCAGTTACAACTACTTCGCTCAATTGCCTGTTATCGGTAATTAATCGTACAGCAATATTGTTGCCGGTTACAGTTACCTGCTGGCTTTCGAAACCAATATAACTGATTGTCAACTTTTCGCCTTTAATGGCAGAAATTTCGAAAGATCCGTCCTGTTTGGTTACGGCACTTTTTTTAGAATTTTTTCCAATAATGGTTGCACTTTCTATAGGCAAACCATTGTTAGCATCTACCACTCTTCCTTTGTTGAGGATGGTTTGTGCGTTAATAATCTGGGAGGAAAATAGTATTGCTACGGTAAGTAGCAATAGCTTTTGTACATGGGAATTAATTTGCTTCATAAATCAAAAATTTAGTTTTGAGAATGCAAACTTACCTCCCGTATGTTACCAAATAATTGTGCTAATATTAACGAAATGTAAAGTAATTGTAAACAAATTGGGGTTAAAAGAGTAAAATGTTAACTGGGATTAAACAAATATAAAATTGTAAA
>JAYTTM010000161.1:0-2380 GCA_043745055.1 Chitinophagaceae bacterium
ATCGGGCGTCGGTCAACAAACAATAACCAAAAGCCCCGCAGGCAGTATTCGCACGCGGGGGTTTTTATGTGGGGCTTTCGGCTATTGTTCTAAATGTTATGCACAGGCGTTTTGTGTGCTTGCTACGGAGCGTAATTATAGTACTCTATTAATTCTCTTAGTCGTCTAACTAAAATATGAACTGTCGTACTTGGGTTTGCATTTATTGGAATAGTTCCGTTGTGTGATGCTAATAAATTTTCTGCTCTTTCAATTGCTTTTTGTTCGTTGCCAGTTTTAATCAATGCGTCAATTACAGAAGTGTTGCCATGTTCGTAAATGAATTCAGCATATGCAGGGTGTTTCTTTATCTGTTCTGCTAAAAGTTGATATACTTCTTGTCGAGGAATAGGCTTTGTATGATTTACATTTTGATAATGTAAAAGTAGCCACAATTCAAATACTTCATTGCTGTAAGCAATACGGACTTTGTTCATAAGGGCTATTTCAAATGCCTCATTAAAATTTTCTATAGTTGCTGCAACTTTGTCCGCATCATCTTTATCGAACACCGCCCAAACCTCATCGACATTTTTATTCGATTCAATAGATAATGCTTCTTTTTCTTTAAGTGATTGTTCGACTACGCCTTTTGTACTTCTTCCTGTCCCTACAGTTTTAAGGAAAAATGTTTCTTCGGGAAATTTGCTTTTAAAAGTATCAAAGTAGTAAGGCTCAACATTACTGTCCTCACAAACAATTAGAAAAAAATGTTCGTACCTACGCCAACGAGTTGGTCGTTTATCTATGTCCCGTGCTTCTGCTTTTTTTACAATACCTCTTTTTGCCATTTGGTGTTTCTAATAAATGTTCTGAATTCACCTAATACAGGTATTGCTTTATAACGACCCTCAAAATATCTTTTCTCTTTATCAGTATCTGGTCTTTCTTTTTCACTTTTAAATTCACCATTCTTGTTTTCAAAATAAACAAAATCGGAAAGTGAATATAATTCAGAGCTTTCCCATTGATTTTTTTCAACAAAATAAATCTGATCTCTTCTAAGTGTTGAATAAGTTAAGAGATTTGTGTCATGAGTTGCAAAAATTAATTGTGCTTTATTAGGATTACTGGCTGGGTCTAAGAAAATATCAATTGTGTTAAGTGTCATCACCGGATGCATCTTAGCCTCAATTTCATCAATTATTAGTACACCTCCATTCGCCAGAGTCCAAAGTATTGGACCACTTAGTTCAAAAGCCTTTTTAGAACCCGCAGACTCTTTTTCCCACCATTCCCATGATACTAAATTCGGAGTAGGCTTTGCATTGCTGTCATACAATGTATGCTTTGCAATTACAGTATAACTTTGTTTTCCTTTTAACGATTTTGCCAATCTGTTTTTCATAGCTTTTGGCATATCATCAGGCAATTCCGATTCATCAAAATCTTTTGTTGTTATATCAACATCCGCAATGTTTAGACTAAGTGATTCTAAATACTTTTTTATTTTGTCTTTGTAATCCTCTTTATCCCACAAATCTACAGTGTGTAATTCTTCTGTATTTAAACCATCAATCATTCCAAAATATCGAAACCAATTAAAAATATTCTTTGCCTCTTCAACATTCAGCATATCGCATGTCGATAAAAATAATGCATTGTCTCTTGTCGCTTCAATTGCAGCATCTATAATCTTTTTTGAACCGTTAAAGCCGCTACTTACGTCAATTGTACTTCCTTCTCTTTCAAATAATGAAACTTCCCTACTTTGAGATTTACGAAATAGCCACTCTTTTTGTACTTCCTTTTCAGTAAACTCCAATCCATACCTGTAACGATTATCATCAAGAACAAATGTTATTTCAAACCTTGTAGGTTTGCCCTCCCAACCTTCTCTTAATAAAAAAGGGTCGTATGGAAGTTTGGTAGTAGATGATGTTCTTGCAGAAATATGAATTAGCTTATCAAGAAAGCTCATTGCAAGCAATAGATTGCTTTTTCCACTTCCATTTTGGCCATATAGAGAAATAGCATTTAAAGCTTGATACTTTCCCTTTGTCAAAATATTCTGTACGTGGTCTTTTTGTTTATTCGCCGGTATAAGGCTTAAAACTTGTTCTTCACCGATCGAGCGGTAGTTGCACACTCTAAATTCAAGCAACATGGTACATTTAGTTTAATTTCTGTCAAAAATAGGGTAGTTCGACTGAAAAAGCAAGCCCATTTGTCTAAAAAATGGTTAAAGGTCTTAAAAAGTTGAATCGAAGTAAGGTGTTGGAACCGGCGGTACGCTTGTGCATAACGGTCTGGTATTGCTGCAGGCAGGGAATTCATTGCTATGTCCGCCCCCAACCGCTGATGAATAAAGTTATAAAAGTAAAAGATAAAAAACAAAAGC
>JAYTTM010000162.1:0-2379 GCA_043745055.1 Chitinophagaceae bacterium
GCCGGAAGAATACCGGGTTCAATATATTCTTGATAAAGTAAAAACGTACAGCAAGGGAATATTGGCTTTAACTGCGGAATGTGCCCAATGCCACGATCATAAGTTTGATCCCTTCTCACAAAAAAATTATTACCAGTTATTTGCTTTTTTTAACAGCAGTAAAGAATTAGGATTTGAAGGGGATGTATCCGTTTCAAAACCTGCCAAGCAACCAATTATTTCAATATCAAATGAAGAGGTAAAAAATGTAATGACCTTCATCAATAAAAAAGATACTGGCAACGTAACGGTTTCAGTAATGGGAGAAAGGGATACCATCCGGCCTACCTATTTACTAAAACGTGGTGTGTACGATCAGCATGGAGATGAAGTACGGCCCGATGCTCCGCCTGCAGTGATGGCTTTTGATACCACCAAATATTCTCGTAACCGTTTGGGTCTTGCCCAATGGACTGTTAATAAAGAAAATCCATTAACAGCCCGTGTTTTTGTAAATCAGTTGTGGCAAAACTTTTTTGGCACAGGCCTCGTAAAATCTACCGGCGATTTTGGCATGCAGGGAAACCTGCCTACACATCCCGAATTACTCGATTGGCTGGCAGTAGATTTTATGGAACATAACTGGGATATAAAAAGACTCGTAAAAAAAATGTTACTGTCTGCTACCTATCGTCAATCTTCAAAAATATCAAAGGAACAATTGGCTACAGATCCTGATAATATTTACCTCAGCCGTGCCAGTCGCCTTCGTGTAAATGCAGAGTCTGTACGTGATATTGTTTTAGGAAGCAGCGGCTTGCTGGTAAAAGAAATTGGTGGCCCCAGTGTAAAACCATATCAGCCAAATGGCTTATGGGAAGCTACTACATCCGGCAGGGGTGTGCTGGCTACTTATAAACAGGATACCGGCCAGGCCCTTTACCGGCGTGGCTTGTACACGTTTGTAAAACTAACGTTGCCGCCTCCATCTATGATTTTGTTTGATGCCAGCAACAGGGATCAATGTGAAATTAAACGATCCAGAACCAATACACCTTTGCAGGCACTTATGATGATGAACGATCCTACAGTGCTGGAAGCTTCCAGGGTATTGGCACAAAGTTTACAAAGTACCAGCAAAAATTCCGAAGCAAATATCAGCAATGCTTTTCGTACAATAATTTGCCGCAAGGCAAGTAAAAAAGAAATGGAAATTTTATCAGGTTATTATGCAGAACAATTGCAACTTTTTAAATCGAAACAATTGGATGCAAAAAAAACATTGTCAATAGGTGAGAAGCCATTGAACAACCAATTAGACCTTAATGTGTCTGCTGCATTAATGAAAGTTGTTAGCACAATTTATAACATGGAAGAAGCCATCACAAAATCATAATTTATGAAAAAAGAAATGTTGGAGCATGGTTTAAATTTAAACAGGCGTAGGTTTCTAACGCAGTTGGGGATGGGCCTGGGCGGTGTAGCGTTGGGCTCTTTATTGATACCTGATATTTTTGGCAGTGCAAGCGAAGAAGAAATGTTGGTATCAGGATTGCCGCATTTTGCGCCAAAGGCAAAACGAATTATTTACCTTTTTCAAAATGGCGCACCTTCTCAGTTGGATTTGTTTGATTACAAGCCCATGCTGCAAAAAATGTTTGGGCAGGAATTACCAGCATCTATCCGCAACGGACAAAGGCTTACTGGTATGACGGCAGACCAGACTAAATTTCCACTGGCAGGCACTAAATTTAAATTCAATCAATATGGTGAAAGCCGTGCCTGGATGAGTGAGTTGTTGCCCTACACCTCAAAAGTTGTTGATGATATCTGCTTTATTAAAACCATGCATACGGAGGCCATCAATCATGATCCGGCGTTAACTTTTTTTCAAACCGGTGCACAAATCGGCAACCGGCCAAGTATGGGTTCCTGGTTAAGTTATGGCTTGGGCAGCGAAAATAAAAATCTGCCTGCTTTCTGCGTGTTGCTTTCAAAAGGCAAGGGCAATGGCCAGGGTGTTTACTCCAAATTATGGTCCAATGGGTTTCTGGATTCTGTTCACCAGGGCGTTCAATTCAGCAATGGAGAAGATCCTGTTTTGTATTTGAAAAACCCCGACGGAATGGACAAAGCAGAAAGAAGGAAAATGCTGGACTGCCTTGCCAGCCTGAATGAAGAAGGTTTTACCGAGTTTGGAGATCCTGAAATAAAAGGCAAAATACAGCAGTATGAAATGGCTTACCGTATGCAGACTGCCGTGCCGGAAGTTACAGACATCAGCAAAGAACCAGAAGATATTGTAAAGATGTATGGCCCCGATTGTTTGGTGCCGGGCACCTATGCCGCCAACTGTTTGCTTGCCCGCAAACTGTCCGAAAGCGGTGTTCGTTTTGTACA
>JAYTTM010000163.1:0-31394 GCA_043745055.1 Chitinophagaceae bacterium
AGCCAAGCAGCCTGTTTTTTTGTTGTAATTGCAGTAGTGTTTGTTGAAGTTTTAAAATACGCTTCTGGTAATAATCTGCCGGCTGTATGTTCATGTGTTGTTAAATAAAAGAATTGCAAATTTAAAGCACTGCAATTTTAATACAGTAACAAATTACTTTACGTAAATTTGATTTTCAATTGCTAATTGCATTTTGCATATTGTTAATTGAAAACGGGGCTGACCGGTTTTGACAGCATAGCTCTTTGTAAGTATAAGCATGTAGTGCGTTGCGTAATTAGCACTAAAATCTGAATACGAAAACTTCAAATGGCAATACTCAGTATGCCATGGCTGCTTAGTCGATAGACTAGTAACCATTAGAGCCGTTGAACAGGTTGGCCTGTTGCCAAGTTCTCCCGCCGACTCAAAATAAAAACGGGCTGCTGTAATGGAATGATATGACCATTGCTTAAGACTATTTATCTAAGGTTACAATTGGTTGGTCAGGTTCCGGCTGTTTCCCTACAATTAATAACTGAATAAACATGTAGAAGGCTTACGGCGAATATGTTTGGACCAGGGTTCGACTCCCTGCAGCTCCACAAATCTTCTTTCAAAACAATTCAAAAGCCTGTAAATCGTAGTATTTACAGGCTTTTTTGTTTTCCCACCTTTCAATTCATTCATTAAATCGCATCACTAAAGGGGCTAATTCGGGTACCCGGCTAAAACAAATTATTGGGTAACCGAATTTCTCTGAAACACCTGTCCAGCAAGCAGTTCAGTAATTGAACATCTTGTTTTAGGTATTGAATGAATCTAATTTTATCACCACAAAAGGGTCACCACCATGCAAGCAAAAGTTTCCATTCTCTTTTATGCAAAAAGAGCCAAAGCCAATAGTAATGGGCTTATTCCAATTTATTTAAGGGTAACTGTTGACGGTCAGCGTATCGAAGTCAGTACCAAACGCTTTGTAGAAGGCTCTAAATGGTCAGTTGAGCAAGGGCGAATGAAAGGTAATTCGGCTGAGGCCCATTCTATAAACTGCTATCTGGATATTCTAAAAGGAAAGGTTTATGATTACCAAAAAGAATTGATACAAGAATCTAAAATCATTACCGCAGAGACAATGCGTAATAAACTCAATGGTACTGAAGAAAAGCCAAGAATGCTGATACCGATATTCCAGGACCACAATGACAGGGTTAAGGCACTAATTGATGATGAATTTTCGCCAAGCACTTATAAGCGTTACTGCACATCATTAAAGCACACCATTAACTTCATAAAATGGAAGTTTAATACAACTGATATTGACATTAGAAAAATAGACTACTGTTTTATTGCCGATTTTGAATTTTATTTTAGGAGTGTCAGGAAGTGTAATAACAACAGTACCGTTAAGTACATAAGGAATTTTGGCAAAGTCATTCGCATTTGTATTGCAAATGGCTGGTTGGATAAAAATCCATTTGTAAATTATAAAACCAAGGTAAAAGAAGTAGATAGGGTTTTTCTTACCGAAGAGGAGCTACAGCAATTGGTTTCAAAAGTATTTAGTATTGAAAGGCTTAATCAGGTAAGAGATATTTTCGTTTTTAGTTGCTTTACAGGCTTAGCATATGTTGATGTTAAAAAGCTCACTAAGTCAAATGTTACTATTGGTATTGATAGGGAAAAATGGATTTATACCAACCGGCAAAAAACTGAAACTCCTTCCAATATTCCATTGCTGCCGATTGCAGAGGAAATCATACTTAAGTATAGTACCCATCCTAAGTGTTTAAATGAAAATAAATTACTGCCTGTGTTAAGTAATCAAAAAATGAATGCTTACCTAAAAGAAATGGCTGATGTATGTGGCATTGACAAAGAATTAACCTTTCACATTGCCAGGCACACTTTTGCCACAACGGTTACACTTACTAATGGAGTGCCTATTGAAAGTGTAAGCAAAATGCTGGGCCATAAAAATTTGAGAACGACTCAGCACTATGCAAAAATATTAGACAGAAAAGTAAGTGAAGATATGTTGGCTCTTAAAATAAAATTCTTACAAAAGGACGATAAATTATATGAAAATAACCCCATTAATTTTTAACACTTAGCGTAATTATTGTTTTAATGCAGTAGTTGTCTGCGTCTATTCAATGTTTGAAAATGAATATGCAAGACTTGTTATAAGAAAATCCGCTTACACGAGAGTCAGTATAATCCGAAAAATGTTAAAAGTGATAAATAAAATTTTAAACTTATAAGTATTACATAAAAATTAGTATTCTCAATAGAACTTAGCTGGTGTCATGGGTAATAGCAATCTTACCAAAAAAGATATTTGGACATCCTAGATTTTTTTACTTAAAAACTGGATGCAGTAAATTAACCATTATTATGTATCGAGACTTTTGTTTATTTCTTTATCATTTGCTTGCAAAGCTGCGATTTTTCAAAACTACAACTATAAATATTGCACTTTTTAATTAAACTCAAATGATTCTTTTCCAGCAAATTTTTCTTTCAATATGTTATCAAATGGTTTTTTGTAGATTCTAGATTCTATCCAGGATGCAAAATCAAAAATTTTCAGTAGCTGATATTCATATTTATCCGCAGCACACAAATCAAATAATTTTTTAAACTGCATCCACACTATTTCCCGGTTTTTTGAAGTTGCAGCCGTTTTTTTAAGCACGAGAAATTTTAAAACTATTTTCTCTACTTTATATGCTTTTGCAGGGATAAATCCCGTTGTTCTTTTTAGAGAGCGTGTTTCGGATTCAATATATTCATGATTGCCCAATTCATAATGAACCAGTAAATGCAGCAGCCTGAAAGTTCTGTAAACGGGTAAGTTATAAAAAAGACCAATTTCAAGTAAAACTTTATTTAAAAACTTGTGGGCCTTGTTGAT
Organism: Chitinophagaceae bacterium; assembly: GCA_043745055.1. Classification (GTDB taxonomy): domain Bacteria; phylum Bacteroidota; class Bacteroidia; order Chitinophagales; family Chitinophagaceae; genus Ferruginibacter. The sequence continues at coordinate 2,897 of JAYTTM010000163.1, forward strand.
ATTTTTTTCACCCAAGGCAATAATTGCCAGATACATGTATATTTCCGCCTGCTTGCTTAGGTCAAGATAGTCTTTACGTGAAATCAAAGATTCGGCAAATTCATTTGTTATTTCAGCCGCCTTCGTAAATTGTCCGCTGTCAATATAATACTTGGTAGCATATATAAACCGAACTCTTTCCACCATCACATCAAAGTACAATGTCTTTTTTTCGAGGAGTTTTAATTTGTTTAAAAAGAAATTCATTTCCTTATAATGTTTTATTGAATGAAGACTGTCTAATAATCCTTCCAGTGCGCTCAGATAATCGATGGGTGTTTCGAGCCAAAGATTTTTATGGGTTTCAAAAAGCGTATGAACATCATAAAACGTTTTAAGGGCACTTTTATAATCGCTTACAGCAATAAAATAGTAAGCCTGAAAAAGCAGATGAATTTTTTGACTTTCAAAAGTATTGGCCAGTGGATTAGCATTGTAGTTGAGTTCACTAATAACAAGGTCATTCAATTCCTTTTTTTGTTCGTCTGTTTTTATGCTGCTTTTGTACATTTGGCGGTGGCGTAGCAGTTCATATAAAGAGGTATGCTGGTGAATATTTTTTTGATATTTTAGCAGTTCATCTATTTTGGTTTGTTTCTGTATAAGTTCTTTTTCAGTAATGGAATGAAAGTTAAGATTACTATGATAATATATTTCCATTTGCAATGCCTGAAGTTGAATTAAAAATTGCTGTTGTTCTGCAGCCTCCTTTTGTATTTTCTTTAACAGTTTAAAACCTTCTTCATAGATTGATTTTTCAAATAAAATATTTGCTTTTATCAGGCCAGTAGCAAGCCTTGCATTCCTGTTGTCGTCACTCCTCACATTTAGCAAACAATCAGTAATTACTTTAAAAAGATACTTACAACTGGCATCAAAACTGGATTGATTTTTTTTCTTACTAAATATTGCTTTTGCAACTTCTATCTCATTACGTTGTTCCAGTAACTCAAATACATGCAGATAATCTTTATTGCCTTTTTGTAAGGTTGTGTACAGTTTAATATACCTTTTTTCAGCCTTAGTAAGAGAATGAATTAGAAGATACAACGTATTATTTTTAGACATAGTTATGATTCTTTACATGGCTATCAGATAGAATAAAATAAATAATAACCGCAAATGTGTTTCAACTTCAACTTTAATATTACAGTAAAGTTGGTGTGCTATTAAAAAATAATTATAAGCAGATGCCAGTAACCATTTTCCCTGTATTATTTAATTGATTTTTTTATTCGATGTTGCTTATACAAGGATGCGATTAAGAAGGCGTTTTTATTATTTTGATTTCAATTTATTTACCCTGCTATTTGTTGCTAAAGCCTGAATACAAACGTTAAAGTTACTTTTAAATTAAAACTATAATAAAAAATAATAATTGTATTGGCGTATCAAATAATTTGGTTAAAAAATTTGATTTTCTTCAACTTGACAGCGTGTAGCACAAACTAAATAGCATTTTAGGATTCTCTTTTTAGTACAAATATTGGTAAAAAAATCAGTTAACACCTTTTTAATTTTATGATCACAAAAACGAAATTGCTTATGCCTCCCTCAATTGTAGTTATCGGTAGCTCTAATACTGACATGGTAATAAAGGCTGAACATCTTCCTGCGCCTGGTGAAACAATCCTGGGAGGAAAATTTTTTATGAACCCCGGTGGTAAAGGTGCTAACCAGGCAGTCGCAGCAGCAAGGCTTGGTGGCAATGTAACTTTCATTGCAAAAACTGGCAATGATATTTTTGGCAAGCAGTCAGTGCAATTGTTAGAAGAGGAAGGTATCAACACTTCGCTAATGATTGCAGATCCGTTGAATCCATCCGGCGTTGCAATGATAACTGTGGATAAAAACGGGGAAAATTGCATTGTGGTTGCATCAGGCTCTAATGCAGAACTTACCCCCATAAACCTTTATAACGCAAAAGAAAAAATTGAAGAAGCATTCATTGTATTAATGCAGTTAGAAATTCCGGTTGCTACAGTTGAACATGTAATAGCAGTTGCCGCAGCAGCCAATGTAAAGGTAGTTCTTAACCCCGCCCCCGTATGCGCTTTGAGTGATGAATTGCTTCAACATGTATCTGTTATTACCCCAAATGAAACAGAGGCTCAAATGCTTACCGGTATTGTAATTACCGACGACAATTCAGCAGAAGAAGCCGCACGAATACTACATAAAAAAGGGATACAAACGGTGATAATCACATTAGGCCCAAGAGGGGCAATGGTACTTCATAATGACGACTGCGTTGTAATTGAAGCACCAAAAGTAGCAGCAGTTGATACTACAGCAGCGGGTGATGTTTTTAATGGCGCTTTAGTGGTATCACTTACAGAAGGCAACGATATATTAACTGCTACAGCATTTGCCTGCAAAGCGGCAGCTATTTCAGTAACGAGAATGGGAGCCCAGGCGTCTGCGCCTTATAAAAAAGAGGTGTTTAATATGAAGTCTAATGAAGTTGTTGTTTAAAAATAAAATGAGTATTCGAAATTTAAATATATCTAGAAAAACCCGCTTACCTGAATTTTAAACTTTTAATAATTTCAAAACTAAAACGATTGCAAATGAAAAAAATGAACTGGAACTTTAAAGGTCGATTAAAAGCTTTTACGCTGGCTACAGTCGCCCTTGTTGCAAGCTCACTAGCAGTTATTGCACAAAACAATCAACAGATTATAGGAAAGGTATTGGATTCTTCCAGGACACAACCTTTAGTGGGTGCAACTATTATGGTGGAAGGTAGCAATATTGGCACAACTACCGATAATGAGGGCACTTTTAAATTAAACAACTTATCAACTAAAGCAGTTTTGTTGATATCATTCGCTGGATATGCTACCGAGCGTGTGCCTGTTAATGGCAATAAAAATCTTTCTGTATCACTAAACGCAGATAAAGCACAATTAAATGAAGTTGTGGTGGTAGGGTATGGAAATCAACAAAAGAAAAAAGTAATAGGGGCAGTATCTACTGTAAATGGCGATGCGATCGTACAAAGTAATGCACCCAGCCTCAGTAACTCGCTGGCTGGTCGTGTTGCGGGCATTATTGCTTTGCAGCGTAATGGCGAGCCTGGCGACGATGCAGCCGAGTTGCTAATAAGAGGAAGGGCAACGCTCAACGGAAATGACCCCTTGATAATGGTTGATGGTATCCAACGTGATTTCAACCAGATCGACCCAAACGAGATAGCGACTGTTTCTGTTCTTAAAGATGCATCCGCCACCGCTATTTATGGTACAAGGGGTGCCAACGGGGTTATATTGGTTACCACCAAACGAGGTGTCAGTTCCAAACCTACTTTCAATTATACCAGTTATGCTGGTTTACAAAATGTAATCAATATTCCCAATTACCTTAATTCATATGACTTTGCCCATCTTTATAATGTAGCACAGCAAAATGATGACCCGAATCTTACTCCAGGCCAATTGCAGTATTCTGCAGATGATCTTCAAAAGTATAAAGACCATTCTTCTCCTTTTACTCATCCAGATATTAATTGGTACAAGGCTATCATTCAGCCAAATGCCCTTCAGCAGCGACATTCCCTATCAATGAGTGGAGGATCAGATAAGTTTAGGTATTTCGCATTGTTCGGCTATTTTGACCAGGATGCTATTTATAGGTCTACCAATTTAAAAAAATATAATGGACGTATAAACATAGATGCGGACATAACAAAAACTACTACCCTTTCTATTACCGCAGCCGGCGACCTTCAGAATAAAACAAGACCGGGTACAGGTAGTGTTCAAGCCGATGGAGGTATATTTAGTTTGGTGACTTATTTACCACCTAATGCATTTCCTATTAGAAACCAGGATGGAACATTTGCTTCGCTTTGGGGAGCAAACCCCATTGGTGATTTAACGGTGGCAGGTAAAAGACAGGAAGCTCCGGTTAACCTGCAAACAACCGTTACTATAAACCAAAAGCTTGATTTCTTAACCAAAGGATTATCGGCGAAAATAATTGCGGCCCGTGATTTTGGGTATTTTGATTATAAAGATTTTTATACGCCGTACCTGTCGTACAATAGTGTATCTGGCGAACAATATGGTGGAGATAATAAGCCGGCCTTATATCAGGGCTTTTCGAAATACAGGAATAATACTTTTGAAACCCATCTAAATTATTCGAGAACTTTCGGTAGAAGTGAAGTAACTGCATTGGCTTTGTACACGCAAACCGCTTACTACAATAGTAATATTGATGCATCACGAACCGATTATGCCTTTTCGGCATTGCCACAGTTGTTTGCAGGGCCACGTACCAATATTAATAATAATGGTGGTGCCTCTGAGGCGGGACGAGAAGGGTACCTCGGTAGGTTATCCTATAGCTTTAACAAAAAGTATTTTATCGAAGGAAGTTTTGGATACAACGGTTCGCAGAATTTTCCTAAGAATAAGCGTTTCGGTTTCTTTCCCGCAGGCGCTATTGGGTGGAATATAAAGGGCGAAAATTTTATGCAAAATGTTAACCTGATAAGCACGTTGAAGTTGAGGGCTTCCTTTGGAGAAGTGGGTAATGACAATGTTGGTTATAGAAGTTTCCTCTACCGGGCTCCGGTTTATTTTGGTAGTAACTATGTGTTTGGCGGTGCTGCCGCTACTCCGGTACAAACCATTTATTCCGGCGAATTGGCCAATCCTAATGTAACATGGGAGCGTGCCAAGAAAACCAATTTTGGACTTGATTTTGGTCTTAAAAATAATAAATTTTCAGGTACGGTCGATGTGTTTTTCGAAACAAGGAATAACATTTTAGCTCAAAAAAGTGCGTCGGTTCCGGGTACATTTGGTGCATCGCTGCCAGTTGAAAACATTGCCAGTGTAAAAAATCATGGCGTTGAGTTTACCTTAAACTATAGGGGTAAAAGCGGCAACTTTAATTATTACGCCACCCTTAATTACACCTTTGCCCGCAATAAAATTATTTTTATAGACGAGGCTGCTAATATACCGGCATATCAAAAACGCACTGGTTATCCTATTGGCCAATTTTATGGTTATGTGAGCCAGGGTTTATACCAAACTCAAAAACAAATTGACGAATTGCCAAAAATTGCGGGTATAGATCCAAAACTTGGGCAGTTGATTTATAAAGATATTAACAGTGATGGTAAGATTGATAACCTTGACGTTACCGCTATTGGTAAATCAGCAACTCCACAAAGTATATATGGGTTAACCTTAGGTGCTTCATTTAGAGGTTTCGATATTTCTATGTTATGGCAGGGTGCTTCAGGTTACAATGCTATGCGTAATGGCGAATCGTTTAGTGAGTTTAATTATGGCGGTACTGCCTTATCCTACATTAAAGATAACTGGACACCAGATAATCCAAATGCAACATTTCCCAGGCTTAGTTTGCAGGATGTTAATTACAAAAAGGAAGAATCAAGCTTCTGGTTGCATGATGCGAAATACTTGCGGTTGAAAAATCTTGAATTGGGATATTCCTTTCCTGAGAAATTCTTTAAGAACAATTTTATATCAAAACTGAGGATATATGTTACCGGAACAAACCTGTTGACTTTTTCAAAAGAAAAGGATTTTGATCCAGAGTCAGCTTCCGGCTACCCATATTACTATCCAATTACCAACTTAAAAAGTGTTGGAATTAATGTTACCTTTTAATTAACCTGATATTTAAAAACAATTATATGAAAGTTTTAAAAATAATTTCTGTACTAGCAACAAGTATGCTGTTACTTTCATGCGAGAAAAAAATATTGGATAAAAATCCTTTAGGAGAAATTGAAGAAGGGCTGGTGTGGACTGATGTTAACCTGGCTAATCTTTATGTAAATAATATTTATGCAGCAATACCTGGCGGCATTCAACGGAATATGGATTGCGCTACCGATTTAGGCGACCAGGGGCATAACTGGATGTCTACCCAAACCTGGAATATTGGTGATATAACCCCAGGCGGCGCACCTTTTCAGGATGAATGGTACACATCCTATGCTCAAATCAGGGCAGCAAACAATGTATTGGCCAATGCAGGAACGCTTAAAGGCAACCCTGTTGCTATTGACAAACTGAAAGGTCAGGCCTACTTTCTAAGGGCTTATTACTATACCGAACTTGTTAATCTATTTGGAGGTGTTCCGATAATTGACAAGCCGCAGGTTCTCACAGATTCTTTATTGGTGGCTCGTAAGTCTTATGATGAGTGTGTGGATTTCATTTCTGCTGATCTCGACAAGGCAGCAGCTTTATTGCCTATACAATGGGATGGGGTGGATGTGGGTAGGGCAAGCAAAGGAGCCGCATTAGCCCTGAAATCGAGAATATTATTAAGCGCCGCCAGTCCTTTGCATAATCAAAATAACTCTGGTGCAAAATGGCAGGCTGCCTCATCCGCCGCTAAAGCAGTGATAGACCTCGGTGTTTATTCTTTATACGACGATTATTATAGATTATTTCATGTTGATAATAATTCAGAGGTAATATTCGACCTGCAATATGCCTTTCCTGTTCGTACCCAGGGAGCCGAATATTGGTTAAATCCACAGGGTTTTCAGGGAGCATATGGTGCTTTAAGGCCCAGCCAGCAATTGGTTGATATGTATGAAATGATCAATGGATTGGCGATCAATGAGGCTGGTTCCGGTTACGATCCTAATAATCCCTATGTTAACCGTGATCCAAGGTTCTTTAAATCTATTTTATACAATGGTGCCCCATGGCGTGGGCAAACTGTGGAAACGTTTACCGATGGTACAAGCGGCCCAGGCCAATTTGATCAGTATGCTACAGGGGGACAAATGACGGGTTACTATGGTCGCAAGTTTATAAGTGAAGCAAACCCAATTGGTGGTGCAGATAAGGCCAATGAAAACTGGATATTAATGCGGTATGCAGAAGTGTTGCTGAGCTATGCAGAGGCGCAAATAGCTCTCGGTAACGATGAGGATGGCCGAACTTATATCAACATGGTCCGCACTCGTGCAGGGTTGCCCAATCTTTCTACTTCATTGGCCGGAACCGCATTAATGAATAAGTTACGAAATGAAAGAACAGTTGAGTTATCTTTTGAAGAAATATACTTTTTTGATGTTCGTCGGTGGAAAGCTGGTGCGGTGTTAGCAGGCGAACCTTTAATGAAAATGGACATCACCAAAACAGGCCCCAATCAATATACTTACGAAGTAAAAGAAATGGAGACCCGTGAGTGGAGGCCTGCTTTTTATTACCTGCCCATTCCTATTGACGAAATAAACAAAAACCCCAATTTGCAACAGAACCCTGAATATTGATTAAATGATGGGTGCCGGTTATTTTTGGTACCCATCACTATTTTATTTATGAATATAAAAACTTTAGTCGTTTTTACGCTGCTCGTTATGTCTGTTATTTTGGGTTGTAAGGCCAGGGAGGCAGAAATGCCTGTAAGAAATAATACCACCTATTTTTTTGACTCCAAAACAGGCGATGACGCCAATCAGGGTACCAGCACGTCCGCTCCATGGAAAACCCTTACGAAACTTAATGGCATGTCGCTACTGCCCGGCGATTCTGTCAAGTTTGCCAAGGGTTCCACATTTACAGGTGGCTGTATCATCGAAAGTTCAGGCAGCGAAGAACACCCAATTGTTATAAGTAGCTATGGCGTTGGCAATCAGCCATCTTTTTCAAACCCCGATTATTCTTTGTTAAATGGAAATGTTTTCCAAATAAAAGGAAGCCATGTTACAATAGATGGATTACACGTTGAAAATTGTGCTAATTCGCCAAGTAAAATAGACAAAGATATTTTGTCGGTGGGTGCTGTTTATGGTGTTAACGGATCAGATTTTCTAACTGTCAAAAACTGTTTGTTTGTCGATTGTCCAATTGGTGTTTATGTTAATGGTGAGCACGCATTGATTACTAAGAATACACTGCGGGACTGCAACCGATTTTTATCCGAACCCGATTGGGGGCCTATCGGTATTGTAATAGGCAATGCATATTGCGATGTTAGCTATAACAGCTGTACTAACTATGTAAAAGTGGGCGGTAATTATGGTGCCGATGGTGGCTTTATAGAAGTAGATGACCGTTATTTTGGAAATAAAGTTCATCATGTAAATGTTCATCATAATTCCTCCATCGCAAACCAGGGCTTTCTTGAAATAGAGTCTAAAGTAATCGGAGACAGCCTAAACGTATTTTATAATTTTAGTAACGATTACCAGCAATTTATTTTCTATTGGGGAGGTAATCATTCAAAGGTTGATAACAATACGGTTATAAGAACAAGGCCATCAAATAATGGATCGGTTAACACGGTATTTACAATGCACAATGGAGATTTTTCTTTAAAGAATAATATTTTTTTGGTGGCAAATGGAATACAGGTTCTGGTAACTGCCCCTTACAACGTTGGCAATTACGCAAAGGTTATTCATGAAAATAATATTTATTACTGCTTGGATTCAAGTACAGCAGACCCATGCGGGAAACCACTCGGTGAAAGTGAGAAGACAATTAATCCTCAATTTCTGAACATTAGCAATTCAGATTATCATTTAAAGGCAGGCAGTCCTGCAATCAAGGCCGGGCAATGGCTTGGTTACAGTACTGATTTAGAAAATAAAATGCTGCCAAAAGATAGTGCGCCGGATATTGGTGCTTATCAATTTAAATAATTAAAAGAAGTTGATCATTTGAAAAGAAAATAACACATCTTATCCAAAACAATCCCTCTGAAATACTACAAACAACGATTGGTAACTAACAAAAAAATTTAAATTATGAAACAATTTTTTATAACAGTAGCAATGCTGTTTGGCTTGGTTGTAATAGGATTATCTCAAACAACTACTTATTATTGTGCGCCTGCTCCTACGGGAAACGACAATAACACAGGAACCATCAGTTCGCCCTATTTTACCATTAACAAGGCGGTGAGTAATGCAAAAGCCGGTGATATTATCTATTTGCGTGCAGGCACTTACAATTATACCTCAAAGCAGGCAATCTCCTCCAAAAACGGCACCAGTTCAGCCCATATTGTCATCCAGTCCTATCCTGGTGAATGGGCCATCATTAACGGGTCAAACATTACCACGACAGACGATTTGATTGCTGTTAGTCCCGGAAGTTATATTGATATAAAGTCACTTGAAATCAAGAACTCGACTCAGGCGGGGATTAGCCTTTATAACGCCAACAATTGTATAATTGACAACGTCACAGTGCACCACTCCAACGGCACCGGCATCTACGTAGGTGCTAGTGATAGCGAACCTACCAGTGCTATGAACCATCATAACACAATTAAAAACTGTACGCTCTATAACAACGTTCTATCAAATTATGGACTTAACCCCAGCGGCGGCTGGAACAGTGCCCTCACGCTCAACACCCATGACAATATTTGCACCGGCAATAATGTTTACAACAATTCGGGCGAAGGTATTGGCTGCTACGGCCGAAATAACTATGTTGCCAACGACACGGTACATGACAATTTTAGTGTAGATATCTACGTAAATCAGACTCAGGGCAGCACACTAGAAAACAACACTATCATCTGCCAAAATAATACATCTTACTATCGTAATGGTCATGCGGCTATTGGCATCGAGTTCGCCAATGAAGCTAATAGTAACTACCTTTTAAATACCATCGTCCGCAACAACGTTATTCAGAACGTCTGGCGTGGCATGGTATACTGGCAGTCGTACAACACTATGACAAATTGCAGCATCACCGGCAATACGATTTCACACTGCAGCGATGCAATTATCGTTTTTGACGCCAGCAGTTTTAGTGGTACTAACATTGGCGGAAATACCTGGATAACCGATTTAGCCACTAGGATTGACATTCCGACCAACATCACCCAAAATCCGGCCAATACCATACAGGGTGGTGGAGGAACTGTAGCTGTAACCGGCGTTTCAGTAAGCCCAGCAACAGCTAGCGTTGTTGTAGGCGCAACCACCACACTTACCGCTACGGTAGCTCCTTCAAATGCTACTAATAAAAATGTGACCTGGACATCGGGCAACACAGCTATTGTTACAGTTAGTTCAGCAGGTGTTGTAACAGGAGTAGCAGCAGGAAGCGCAACAATTACGGTAACAACAACGGATGGAGCAAAAACCGCAACAGTTGCAGTTACAGTTACTGCTGCTTCTGGTAGTCTTACCGGTACGGCTACACAAAGTACAGCAACTGTTACTATTTCAACTGTTGGCACAAATGGTTGGAAGCATTTTCGAAATAATGTTTACAAAAGCGGCAGTTCTAATTCAATCAGTAATTACACAGTTGTAGGTGGCACAGCAACAGCTTATACTGATGATTTACGTGGGATGACCTGGACGGGTGGTACACCTACTGCAAATAGCACAAATAATAAAAATGGATGGTATATAAGTGGAAATACAAAAGGCTTTAGTTTTACAGCTCCTGCAGGAACCACCAATAATACACTATACGTTTATGTTGGTGGATATAACTCGGCTGGAAAGCTTACTGCTCAGTTATCAAATGCTGCTGCTCCCAATTATGTATATACAAGTTCTACCATATCCGGTAGTTATGATTTCACTTTTGCTATCACCTATAATGCTGGAGCAGCTGGCCAAACCATTAATATAAAATGGGAACAATTTGCCGATGGCGGTAGTGGAAATGTTACTTTGCAGGCAGCCGCTTTAAATGGATCTGCAGCCAGGTTTGCAAATACATTACCTGCAAAAGAAATCATTACTCCTAAGTCATTTTCAATATATCCTAACCCCATTAAAGGCAGTGAACTTCATCTAAACCTAAATGAAATATCCGGCAAGGATGATGTTCTTATCAGCATGTTCGATCTTTCGGGTAAGTTGATGAAAAGCCAAATATTAAAGGCGGGTCTTTATGAAAAAAATAATATTATACTTCAGTTAAATGGTGTGAGTGCTGGTGCGTATATCGTATCAATACAATCCGGTAATAAATTTTTTAGAAGTACGATGATAAAGAAGTAGCCGCTGACTCTACACAAGGGAGCTTTATTTACGAGCTCCCTCTTTTTTTGTCATTAAAATGTGGGTAGTCATTTATTACTTTCTTACCACAAAAAACAGCTAGTGGTTTCGCTACTGCACTGCTTTTAAAAATAGAATGTTACTGAAAAAAGTGCGCCGGAAATTGGTGCTTTTCAATTTTAATAATTGAATTGAAGTTGATTATTTGAAAAGAAAATAACACAACCTAATTAACACAAACGCTGTAAAAATTTATAAATAATTGTTAGTAAAAAACTAGTATTTAAAATTATGAAACATCTATTTAAAATATCGGCCATGATGATCTGCTTGGTATCATGTTCAAAGAAAAAGGATAACCCAATTGTAAATCCAATTGATCCGCCTGTTTATCTGAATGAAAATCCAGTTAATCCGAAAGCAAATGTGGCTACGCAAAAAGTTTATGATTATTTGTGGGGCCTAAGCTATGGCAGTACTACTGGTGTAATTGTAGGGCAAAATGCTGGACACGGAGCCGACTATTTGGGCACTACAGGTTCCTATAATGCTGAAATAGTTTCAATATTCAATCAAAGCGGTAAATATCCCGGAATGTTAGGAGTAGATTATGAATATACTGCAATAAACAGCCTGGCTACTTTACAAAGTGTCAATACTTCACTGGCTGCATATTGGAACGCAGGTGGCCTTATTACCATCAATTATTCCCCCCGTAATATTTTAAATAACAATGGCGAACCAATGACCCGTAATGGCGCCGGACAAATGAATAGAATTTTAGCCGGTGGAAATTTAAGAAGTGCGTGGCTTGCCCGTTTAGATGTTATAGCTTCTGCACTTCAGGATTTACAAACTAAGGGTGTTACAGTGCTTTGGCGTCCTATGCAGGAATGTAACGGTCCATTATTTTGGTACGCAACTTCCGGTTCGGGCAAACCAGCCGGGCAATCTGCTGCCGATTATATTGCTGTTTGGCAGGATATGTATAACTATTTTACCAATACAAAAGGGCTAAATAATTTATTGTGGGTATTTGCCCCAACCGGCGACCCAACTGTCTGGATTCCACCTTACCCTGGAAATACTTATGTTGATATTGTTGCCCCAACTTTGTACATGGATCCGATAAGTGCATGGCAGGATGATGCAAACACTTATGGAAAAATTATAGGCATGTCAGAACTAGGCCCCACTGGAAATAGTAAAGTTGACGATATGCAGTTTCTTACAGCTACTGCCACTAACAACCCACAGTTTGCTTATTTTGTTGCCTGGCATGATACATGGGGTATTTCATATAATAATAATGCTGCTGCAATGATGAACGATTCACGGTCAATTACCCGTGATAAACTACCTGATCTTAAATAGATAATACTTAGAATCATGAAAAATATATTTACAACATTTTCTTTTGTTACATTGGCCATGATGAGCCTCCGCCTGAGGCGGGCACTTTTGCAGTATAACTTTTAGAGCATTAAAGAAAATTACTCGAAAGCTCAATAGAATTATAATAGAGCAAGCGTGACGCTACAAAAGATTGTTAGTAATGATACAGTTTGGCTAATAAAATTTATACAATAAAATCGCAACTATATGAAAAGAGTATTGGTGTTTGGTCTTCTGGTTTTTGCAGCCACAAATCTGCATGCCCAAAAAATGGTCACCATTTCAAATGATGTTTTGAAAGATAAAATAAAAGGCGGCTGGGCAGGGCAAACCATTGGTGTTACGTTTGGTGGTCCGTATGAGTTTCGTTTCCAGGGAACGTTTATCGGCGACTATCAGCCGCTTGTATGGAACGACAGTTTGGTAAAACATAATATGCTTTATAATGCTGGCTTGTACGATGATTTGTATATGGATCTTACATTTGTAGATGTGTTTGAAAAATATGGTTTAAATGCACCACTTGATTCTTTTGCAAATGCCTATGCTAATGCCGGGTATATGCTTTGGCATGCAAACCAGTCGGGCCGGTATAATATTTTAAATGGCATTAAAGCGCCGCAAAGCGGAGCATGGCAAAATAATCCGCATGCGGATTGTATCGATTACCAGATTGAAAGTGATTTTTCTGGATTGATGAGTCCGGCCATGCCCAATGTAGCATCAACGATAAGTGATAAGATTGGTCATATTATGAACTATGGAGATGGATGGTATGGTGGCGTATATGTTGGTGCCATGTATGCCTTGGCTTTTACATCAAGTAATATAAATTTTATTGTAAATGAAGGCTTAAAAACAGTCCCTGTACAAAGTGAATTTTATAAATGCATTCATGATGTGATTGATTGGCATAAACAATATCCAAACGACTGGAAGCAAACCTGGCTGAATGTGCAACGCAAATGGGCCAATGATATTGGTTGCCCGGATGGAGTATTTGCACCTTTTAATATAGATGCAACCGTAAATGCCGCTTACGTGGTAATGGGCTTGTTGTATGGCGGTGGAAATTTTACAAAATCAATGGAAATAGCCACACGCTGCGGTCAGGATGCAGATTGCAATCCTTCTACAGTTGGAGGAATTCTTGGTGCTATTTTGGGCTACGATAAAATACCGACTTACTGGAAAAGAAGTTTAAAAGAGGCAGAAGATATAGACTTTAAATATACCACCATGAGTTTGAATGACGTATACGAAATCGGTTACAAACATGCATTGCAAAACATAGAACGCAATGGTGGAAAAGTTAATGCAAGCAATGTAACTATTCCCTTACAGCAATCGGTTGCTGTACGTTTTGAAAAAAGCTTTGACAGACATTATCCCATTACAAAAATTCCGGAAATTTGGAACAATACAAAAGATGAATTGAGTTTTGATTTTGATGGAATTGGTTTCGTAATGCTTGGCGATGCATCAGAATGGGATAGTAAATCAGACTATGTTTTTAATACAGAACTTTATATAGATGGCAAATTAGTTCAAACAGGAAAGTTGCCAGTTAACTATACTACCCGAAGCAATGAACTTGCCTGGAAATATCAATTACCAAAAGGAAGACATTCAGTAAGATTGAAAATTTTAAATCCCTCAACCGAGCATTCGGTAAGAGCAGCACAGGCAATTATTTATTCTGATAAGCTCGTTGATGGCATGCAGGTAAATGTAAACGCAGCAAAATATTAATTACAGTTTTAAATACCAACACACTATGTTCATTATAGAAAGTTATACTACCGCTATTTTATTTTGCGTCATCACCATGTTGTGTTGGGGCTCTTGGGCCAATACCCAAAAATTGGCTTCCGGCAACTGGCGGTTTGAATTATTTTATTGGGATTATGTAATTGGCATATTGTTATTGTCGCTCATCTTCGCTTCTACATTCGGTAGCAATGGCAGCGGTGGCCGGTCGTTTTTAGTAGATGTGGCACAGGCGGATAATTCCAGTATCTTCTCGGCTATACTGGGGGGAATTATTTTTAATGCCGCCAATATACTATTGGTAGCCGCCATATCAATTGCGGGCATGGCAGTTGCATTTCCTGTAGGTATTGGCCTTGCGCTTGTGATAGGCGTAGTGGTTAATTACATTGATAGCCCTTACGGTAACGCAGCACTTATTTTTGGTGGGGTTGCATTAATTGTAATAGCCATTTTATTAAATGCCAATGCCTATCGCAAAATGAAATCAGTAAGTGCAGGTACATCCTCCAGAGGCTTGTGGTTATCTATAATTGCCGGCGTGTTGATGGGTTTTTTTTACAAGTATGTTGCTGCCGCCATGTTCCCGGATTTTGATGTGCCGTTAGCAGGAAAGCTAAGTCCTTACACAGCCGTAGTATTCTTCTCAGTCGGCATTTTACTAAGCAACTTTTTATTCAACACGCTGCTAATGCGCAAGCCTTTTGTAGGCGCACCCGTCAGCTATAGCGACTATTTTAAGGGTGGTGTTAAAAATCATATCACCGGAATATTAGGTGGCGGAATATGGTGCGTTGGTATGTCGTTCAGCATCATTGCTTCTGGCAAAGCAGGCCCGGCGATCTCGTATGGTTTGGGGCAGGGTGCTACCGTTGTAGCTGCTATCTGGGGGATTTATATTTGGAAGGAATTTAAAACCGCACCCAAGGGTACTTCTAATATACTGTACGTAATGTTATTGTTGTACGTTGTTGGCCTGGCGTTGATCATTGCAGCAAGGTAAAAATTTTAAAACCTTTGTTTACTAAATGTTGTAGAGTTTACAATTGTTTCTGCAAATAGATGATTTCATTAATTACGAAAGCGAGTCTAAATGAGCTGGTGGGTATTAAATGTTCGCCTTGGGATATTAATTGCATTCCAATCGTTTTCTCAATTATGCAGACTGTTAACATCTTCTGCTTTATAAATTTTTTTCAATATTTCTCAACGACAATATCATTTGCATTTCAGCCAATTTTAATGTTTTGATTGGACAGTATTTCCAGCATTGCACCAATGGTAACCTACGAAAAGAAATTATAAATTGTATGAAGTAGAATCTAATAATAAACACATGAAATCAAAACTTTTTTTAATTGCAACATTATTTGGATTAATTGCCTGCAATACCCAACCGGCAAAGTCCGTGGCAGATAAAACACCTGTATTCGATTCCTTGGCAACCACTCCTCCTATGGGCTGGAACAGCTGGGATTGTCTTGGTTTGGATGCCAATGAAGAACAGGTAAAGGCTGTAGTGGATTACATGGCAGCCAACCTGAAACAGTATGGCTGGGAGTATATTGTTATAGATGCCGGGTGGTATCACCCTAAAGAATTGATAACGGCAAATTCCCGAGTCCTCAACCCACAGCAAAATCTTGACTCTTTCGGAAGACTTATTCCCGATACGCTAAAGTATCCATCCGCAAAAGCTGGCGTTGGTTTTAAAGCCTTGGCCGATTATATTCATAGTAAGGGATTAAAGTTCGGTTTTCATGTAATGCGGGGCATACCTTGGAATGCAGTGGCAAATAATACACACATTGAAGGCACAACTCATTTTGCTTCAGAAATAGCCGACCTCACAGATTCATGCATATGGTCGCACATTATGCAAGGCGTAAATATGGCCAAGCCGGGAGCACAGGAATATTACAACTCGGTATATAAACTTTATGCATCGTGGGGTGCAGATTTTGTAAAAGTGGACGATATTTCCAAGCCTTACCACAAAGCCGAGATTGAGGGTGTTCACAATGCCATTCAGTATTCAGGTGCACCCATTGTACTCAGTCTTTCACCGGGTGAAGCACCCCTTGCTGAATGGGATCACTTAGCCAAAAATTCACACATGTGGCGTATATCAGGCGATTTCTGGGACCAATGGAAATGGTTAAAAAATCAATTCGAAATTTGCCACCGGTGGGATTCTACGCATACCCCCGGCCATTGGCCAGATGCAGATATGTTGCCCATCGGCAAGCTTCGGGTAACAGGTGGTGACGCATTTATTGCATCCCAGTTAGGCACTGCTATCGACAAAATTGCCAATGAATATTCCCGTTTTACAGATCCGGAAAAATATACATTGATGACACTCTGGTGTATGTTCCGTTCGCCATTAATGCTGGGAGGATACCTGCCTGAAAACGACTCTGTTACTACCCAATTAATTACTAATGGCGAAGTGCTGGCCATTGATCAACACAGTCAAGACAACCACGAGTTAAAAAACAAAGATGGGTTAGTGATTTGGGTGGCAGAGCAACCTGGGACAGGAGCCAAATATGTAGCGCTGTTTAATACCAACGACGGGCCAGCAAAAACGATGTCAGTGTCATGGGGCGAGTTAGGGCTTTCGGGTAGCTTGCCCGTTCGTGATCTTTGGAGTAAAATAGATTTGGGAAAAATGGACGGAATATTTTCTGCTCCCATAGAAGCGCACGCTTGCAGATTGATAAAAGTGGGCGGCTAATACCACATGGTACTTGCATTTGTAAAATGGTTTTATAAACCAAAAATAAGTTGATTATAAAAATGAAAATTATAGGATTGATTGGGATGGTAATGCTGCTGCAAAACTGCCTGGCACAGCCAATACATGTAGCAGATAAAAAGCCTGTATTCGATTCGTTGGCAAT
The DNA here is from genome assembly GCA_043745055.1 of Chitinophagaceae bacterium. Classification (GTDB taxonomy): domain Bacteria; phylum Bacteroidota; class Bacteroidia; order Chitinophagales; family Chitinophagaceae; genus Ferruginibacter. The sequence goes on from JAYTTM010000163.1 coordinate 19,997, forward strand.
AACTCCTCCTATGGGTTGGAATAGTTGGGATTGCCTCGGTGTGGATGCAAATGAGGTGCAGGTTAGGGCGGTTGTGGATTATATTGCAACCAACCTAAAACAGTATGGGTGGCAGTATATTATTATTGATATGGGTTGGTTTCATCCCAAAGAGTTGTTAACAGCTAATGCCATGGCCCGAAGTCCGAAGCAAAACCTTGATTCATTTGGAAGGCTTATTCCTGATACTGTTAAGTATCCATCGGCCAAAGGAGGCGTAGGCTTTAAAGCACTTGCGAACTACATTCATAGCAAGGGGTTGAAATTCGGCTTTCACATAATGCGGGGTGTACCCTGGAATGCAGTGTCCAACAATACACCCATTCAAGGTACAATTCACTTCGCCTCCGAGATAGCCGATCTGGCAGATACCTGTGCATGGTCGAATGTTATGAAAGGTGTAAATATGGCCAAACCCGGGGCTCAGGATTACTATAACTCTGTATATGAATTATATGCATCCTGGGGCGTGGATTTTATAAAGGTGGATGATATCTCAAATCCTTATCATACGGCTGAAATTGAAGCTGTTCACCAGGCCATCCTACATTCCGGTGCCCCTATCGTATTAAGCTTATCCCCCGGGCCTGCAATAATAAGTGAATGGAGCCATTTGGCTAAAAATACCCACATGTGGCGGATTTCTGGCGATTTTTGGGACGATTGGAAATGGCTTAAGAAGCAGTTTGAATATTGCAGCAAATGGGATTCTATCAATACCCCCGGCCATTGGCCCGACGCCGATATGCTACCCATCGGAAAGCTTAGAATAACAGGTGCCGACGATTGGATTGCATCGCAATTAGGAGCTACCAGGGAGGAAGTAACGAATGAATACTCCCGATTCACCGATCCCGAAAAATACACATTGATGACTCTTTGGTGTATATTTAAATCCCCCTTAATGCTTGGAGGATATTTACCCGAAAACGATCGTGTAACCTTCGAAATTATTACCAACGAGGAAGTGCTGGCAGTAAACCAGCATTGCGTCAACAACCGACAGGTCAAAAATGAAAATGGCATTGTTGTTTGGATGGCCGAGGTTCCAAATTCGGATAAAAAATATCTGGCAGTTTTTAATACGAATAATGAAGTTGTAAACGTATCCCTTTCATTTGATGAAATGGGACTAAAAGGTGCCTTTGCGTTTCGCAATTTATGGGAAAAGAAAAATATAGGTATTCTTAAAAATAAGTTATCGACAAGTATTATTCCTCATGGATGTGTATTTTATAGTTTGAAATCCAACTAAACATTAGCCAAAAATTTTTTTTGTAATGATAAAAACAATTTTAAAATCCTTACTACTCCTATTTCCACTTGCTGTATCAGCGCAGCAGAAGCCATTTCTGGAAGACATTTATAGTTACATCGAAAATCCTCAGATGATTGAGCTGAATCAGCAGCCCGGGCATGTGCCATTGTTGCCTTATCCTTCGCTTGAAAAGGCACTGGCCAACAAGCAGGCCGAATCCTCCGGGTTCCTTTCACTTAATGGGAAATGGAAATTCCTGTACACCGTTAATCCCGATGGAATAAATAAAGCGTTCTTCAGGAATGACTTCAACATGAAAACAATGACAGAAATTGAAGTCCCTGGCAACTGGCAAATGCAAGGGTATGGCGAAAAAATATTCCGAAATATACATCATGCATTTAAAGTTGATCCACCTCATATTCCCCGAGACTATAATCCTGTTGGTTCGTATAGAAAGAGGTTTACAATTCCTGCAAACTGGAAAGAGAAAGAGGTTTTTCTCCATTTTGAAGGTGCCGGATCGGCCTTTTTCGTTTGGGTAAATGGGCAACAAGTGGGCTACAACCAGGGCAACAACGAACCGGCAGAGTTTAATGTAACACGATATCTTAAAACTGGCACCAACAACGTTTCGGTAATGGTTTTTATGTATTCCGACGGAACGTACATCGAAGATCAGGACACCTGGCGTATGGCTGGTATTCATCGTAGTGTTTATTTGATGGCCACACCAAAAGTGCATATCCGGGATTATTATGTAACTTCCAACCTTGACGAAAAATATGAAGATGCCACACTAAAGGTTCAGGCAGAAATTCAAAACTACGCCAGTTTAGCTGCTGCCGGTTACCAGTTGAAGGTTTCTTTGTTCGACGAAAACAATCATCCCATACTCAGCAACTTGTTGTCGCAAAAACTAAGTTTATCACAAGGCGAAAACGTAACGGTAAACCTATCTGCTCCGGTAAAGGCTCCAAAGAAATGGTCCGACGAAAAACCTAACCTTTATCACATCGGTTTTGAATTGATCGATGCTTCAGGAAAAACCATTGAAGCAACCGCTGATCGAATTGGATTTAAAAAGGTAGAAATTAAACATCAGGTGTTGTATGTTAACGGTGTTGCTGTAAAACTTAATGGGGTGAATAGCCATATGCAACATCCCGATTTAGGCCATACAATGGACGTGGAAACCATTCGGAAAGACTTATTCCTGATGAAACAATTTAACATTAACTGTGTACGCACAAGCCATTACCCGCCAGTGAAAGAGTACCTTCAAATGGCTGACGAATATGGCATTTATATAATTGATGAAACCGGTGATGAGTCTCATGCAAGTGAATACATTTCCGACGATACGCTGTGGACTAGTTCGTATATAGAACGTGTCGAAAAAATGGTACTACGTGACCGCAGTCACCCTTGCATCATTTTCTGGAGTGCAGGAAATGAAACAGGACACGGCAGGAATATTTGTGAAGTAATTTCCACAGGCAAAAGACTTGATCCAAGCCGCCCGGGCTGGATGTATGGTGGAAATGAAATTGATAAGCCTGGATTTGGAAATCCTAATAAATGCGAAGACATTATTGGTCCCCGTTATGGAACACCTTATGAGCTTAAAGTTTACTTCGGACAATCAGGGGAAGCAGTCGATCCACGCCCTTCTTTTATGGACGAATACCTTGCCGCCACAGGAAATAGCCTCGGCGGTCTTGACGAATATTGGGATGTAATCTACCGCTATCCACGACTGATGGGTGGTGCAATTTGGGACTGGGTAAGCCCCGGTCTTCGTGAAAAGTACATCAGTACCCCCGATGCATCTGGGAACAACAATACAGGTTCTTTAATGGGGATTGCCAATTTGGTGCCTGGCAAAACAGGCAAAGCATTGCAATTGTCGGGTACCGATTCGTGGGTTGAACTTTACCGGGATCCCTCGCTTGACATAATTGGAAATGCACTTACCTTATCGCTTTGGGTGAAACCGGCAAAATGGAATGGTAACGGTACTTTTATATCCAAAGGATTCTACCAGTTTGGCCTGGAACAGATCAACGAAACTCAACTGGAATTTTATGTGGGGAGCAGTGAGAGGACAAGCGTGAAAGCCAGCCTACCGGCAACCTGGACCGATATCTGGCACCAGATTACAGCAATTTACAACGGAAGCAAATTGCAGCTTTTTATTGACGGAAAAATGGCTGGCGAAACTGATTGCACCTTAAACATCGAAAACAAACCTTTTCAGGTAAATATTGGCCGCAACCCCGAAATTGAGGGACAGGAATGGTCTGGGCATTTAAGCAACGCCACATTTGATCAGGTTGCCATTTTCAACAAAGTGGTCAGCCCATCGGAGTTAACAAATGCTTTGGAAGAACTGAAAAAATCGGCGCAGGTTTGGCTCGATTTCGAAGAACAAAAGGTCAATAGTGAATACTTCAGTATGGGAATAGGTGGGCGCACCTACGGAATGATTTGGCCCGACCGTAAACCGGAGCCCGAACTGTGGCAAGTGAAAAAATCAGCCCAACCAGTTTCAGTAAGTATGCTTGATGAAGAAAAAGGGGAAATTGAAATTTGGAATCGTTTTCATTTCAACAATGTAAATGAACTGGATGCCGTATGGCAAATTCAATGCGAAGGGGCAATTTTACAACAAGGAACATTAAATGCCTCGGTGGCTGCTCAGCAAAAGGCAGTTTTTACCGTTCCATTTCAACCGCTGAATAAGGAGGCGGGCAAAGAATATTTCCTGTTGGTCAGTTTCAAACAAAAGGCCGATAAACCTTGGGCAGCGAAAGGTTTTGAAGTTGCCTGGGATCAGTTTCCTTTAACGGTTCTGCCAAAAAGCAACAGTGTAAAACCTGCTGTTTACATACTCCCATCAGTTGCTGAAACTGATTCGTTGCTTGTTGTTTCGGGCAATAAATACAGGTATACATTCAGCAAATCAGCAGGCACATTGGTTTCAATAAACTACAGCGGTTTGGAAATCTTGAAAAGAGGAATTGAACTAAACGTTTGGCGTGCACCACTGGCAAACGATCTTGACAGTTGGACCAATGGACAAAGTGGTCTCAATGGTAGAGTTGCTGGAATGGGCATTGGCAGTGCAAATGCATGGTTTGCACTCGGACTAGATCATTTAACCACTTCGCCCGATGACATTAAATGGACTCAAAAAGGAAATGAAATCATTGTCGTTATTAACAGCCATTCTGTAGCTGGTAGTGTCGAAACTACTTTTGATAATCGATTTGTCTATACCATTTCAGGAAACGGGAAGATGAGTCTCGATCATACCGTTACCCCAAATGGCAAAATGCCTGAATGGTTGCCACGTATGGGAATTCAGTTGGTGCTAAATGATTCTCTTCAAAATCTTTCATGGTTCGGCCGTGGGCCTTTTGAAACCTACCCCGACCGAAAAACCGGGGCTAAAATTGGGCTATACAAAGGCAATGTTGACAGTCAGTATGTTCCTTACCTTATACCTGAGGAGAATGGCAATAAAACCGATGTGCGTTTTGCCCAACTACAATCGAAGGCTGGATCGGGAATTAAAATATCGTCAGAAATCCCTTTTAATTTTAGTACATTAAACGTAGAATCAGACAACCTTACACGTGCACTTTATCCATATCAATTGAAACCTTTCAAGGGGATTACATTAAACCTTGACTATGCCTTGAGCGGTGTGGGTTGTACTGCTATTTCAGTACTCAATAAATATCGGGTTGCACCAATGGAATATCGGTTTAAATTAATTTTTGAACAGGATTTTCAGAAATGAAATTTAATCAATAATTCCAAGAAGGGTTCAATGAAAATAAATTCATTATGAAAATAAAAATAGTAGCATTGATATGCATGCTCGTTGTACTGATTTACCCCAGCCATGCACAGCAGGCGACCCCCCAAATGGTGGACATAACAAAAGGTTGGAAAATATTTGTGGGCGACAATCCTGCCTTCGCACAGCCGTCGTTCGACGATAAATATTGGAAGCCAATAAGTGTATTGAGTAATTGGGAAAAGCAGGGTTACACGGATATGGATGGAGTTGCCTGGTACAGGGTAAAGTTTACCATGCCTGGCATATTGCCATCTTGCAATCCATATCTTAAAGGCATTTTAATATCGTTGGGTAAAATTGACGACAACGATGTAACCTATCTTAACGGTCATCAAATTGGCGCCACCGAAGGGTGGGAAATCAGCCGTAAATATGTTGTGCCCAACGAATGGCTCAACTTAGAAGGTGACAATCTAATTGCTATTCGTGTTACCGATGTTACAGGTGGTGGTGGCATGTATGCAGGCGATCATACATTAGATAAGTGCCCAAGCAACATTGCCAGTTTTATAAGCTTTGCTCCGCCTGTAACTGAACCAAAAATCTTTTCACCCGTCAATACTGTTATTCAAAAAAATGTGACCATCAAAAGCTTAAATGTACTGAAGGACTTGCCAGTAACGCTTCATTTTAAAGTGTACGCAGGCGAAACAGGCAAAGTGATATTAGATAAATCTAAAGAGATGGAATTGGGTGATAATGCAGATACAACAATTACTTTTTCTGTCACTCTCCCCGAAAATGGATCTTATCGTTCATCTTATACCCTGTATTCAAAATACATGAAGGATACAGTAAAAGGCAGTGATCTGTTGGTATATGCCAAAGGCAATCATTCATACCCAACAAAAGTAAAACCAGTTGTTCCCAATTTAATTCCCGATAAAAGCATTTCGTTCGATTTGAGCAAAATTCAATTGACGGGTTACCTGGGCGATCGTATAAACGCAAACCACATAGAGCGTTTATTGAAGATAGATGAGACCGGCATCCTCGAAGGTTTTTACAACCGACCTGGCAAGCAAACCTGGGTGGGCGAATACCCGGGCAAATACCTGCATGCAGCGGCAAGGGCATGGAATTATTCTAACGACCCTCGATTAAAAACCCAAATGGACAGGATAGTTGATATCCTTATTTCCTGTCAAAATCAAGATGGATATTTGGGTACTTATCTTCCCGATGACTATTGGACCGACTGGGATGTGTGGGCGCATAAATACGACCTGTTAGGTTTATTAAGTTACTACAGTGTAACCAACTACCTGCCAGCATTAAAAACCTGCGAGCGAATTGGAGACCTTTTATGCCGCACTTTTGGCAATAAACCCGGCCAGGTAGCCATTGAGCAATCGGGTGGCCATGTAGGGATGGCTTCTATGAGTGTGCTGGAATCTATGGTGGAATTGTATCGCTACACCGGCAAAAAAAAATACCTCGATTTTTGCAATTACATTGTCGCAGCATACGATGCGCCGAAAGGGCCTCATATTATATCCAGCCTCAATACAGTAGGCAAAGTAAACAAGACCGCCAATGCCAAAGCCTACGAAATGATGTCGAACTGCACCGGTATTATTAAGATGTACCAGGTTACCGGCAACCCGGTGTTGCTATCAGCTATGCAAAATGGATGGAATGATATAGCTACTAACCGGCTGTATATTACTGGCACCAGTTCAAAGGGTGAACTTTTCCAGGACGATAATTTGTTTCCTGCAGACAATTCGGTACACATGGGCGAAGGTTGTGTCTCTACCACATGGCTGCAGTTTAGCCAAGCCTTGTACAATCTTACCGGTCAGGCTAAATATATTGATGAAATTGAAAAAACGATCTATAATCATTTGTTTGCAGCAGAAAATCCAAACACAGGTTGTGTTGCTTATTATACGGCGTTGCAGGGTGTAAAACCTTATCGTTGCAATATTATGGCACATTGCTGCTTGGCCAGTGTACCCCGTGGCATAGCCGCCATACCGGAGCTGGCATTTACCAAAAATGCTACTGGTGGTTATATTATTAACTTATATTCTTCTGGTAGTTTCAAGGATAATTTGATTACCAAAAGCGGTACTACATTACCCATTAATCTTACCATGGTATCTGGGTTTCCGGCAAAAGGTAATATAGAAATAACCGTTGATCTTCCGCAACAGGCACAAGCTTCGCTGGCGCTTCGGGTGCCTGATTGGGCAAAAAATTATGTAGCAACCATCGACGGGAAAAAGTACATTGGAATTCCCGGCAAATATCTTGTGTTAAGCAGAACATGGAAGAAGCATAGCATAGTGTCTGTTTCCATGGATATGCATGTTCATTTTCTCGATGGTGGCCAAAGCTATCCCGGATATGTCGCCATCAAGAGCGGTACCCAGGTGATGGCATTTGACCATGATCTAAATCCGGTAATAAAAAATATCGACGATTTAAAACTCATCAATTCGTCTATAGCGCCTGTGTCTGCCTTATCGCTACCAGCTAATTGGTTTGGTAAAGAAGTGTTTGTTACCAAGGCGATGTACGAAGGAAATCCGGTAGAAGTAAATTTTGTTCCTTTTGCAGAGGCTGGTCAGAATGGTGGAGAGGTAAGGGTTTGGATAAAGAAGCAATAGTTTTTTTACTTCAAAAAAATAAATACTTTTTGGATTACCGGCCATCAAGCGATGCTGTCTTTGAGCCTTGATGATAAAAAACTTTTAACGCCCGTTTGTAATGTTTGCAAGTATTAACAAAAAGTTTTTGAATAAAAATAGACGGTATTCTCTTTTATGTTTTTATAGACATTGTAACAGCAGTAATATTGTTGTAATAGAACATTGTAAAAGTGAAAAAACAAAATCAGCATCTACTTTTAAAAGTTAGCAATGAGAAAATAAAATAAATGATCTCAAAACAAAAAAAACAAAAAAATGCAAAATAAATCAACCAATAATTTGCAAAGCCAGGGCGTAAGCCTTTGGTTAGATAATATAACCCGAAAAATGCTGGATGATGGTACCATTCAGCGCTACATCAATGAATTATCAGTTACAGGATTAACATCTAATCCAACTATTTTTGATAATGCCATTACAAATTCTAGTGACTATGATGCGGTAATTAAATCAAGTGGTCATGATATTACTGACGAGGCACTATTTTTTAAATTGGCCGTGGAAGACATACAAAGAGCAGCCGATTTATTTTTGCCCGTGTATGAAAAAAGTAACGGTCAGGATGGATTTGTTTCTATTGAAGTATCACCATTGCTCGCTTTTGACACCGAAAATACAATCAAAGCGGCTAAGGAAATTCATGCACAAGTAAACCGCCTAAATGCATTTATAAAAATCCCCGGTACACCAGAAGGATTACCTGCAATTGAACAAGCCATTGCAGCAGGCATCCCCATCAACATAACCTTACTCTTTACCCCTGAACAATATATTGCTGCCGCAGAAGCATATTTAAAAGGCATTGAAATAAGAATTGCAAAAGGATTAAAAGCAGATGTAAGATCGGTTGCTTCAGTTTTTGTAAGTCGCTGGGATAAGGCAGTAGCATGTAAAATGTCCAGACCTCTAGAAAACACACTAGGTCTTGCAGTCATGCAAAAAGTATATATAGCTTATCAGGAATTTTTGAATGGTACAAGGGTACGCACCGCTATGAACTTTGGTGCGTCTCCCCAACGGTTGCTTTGGGCAAGCACTGGTACTAAAGACCCTGCTATATCCGATACCCTGTATATAGAAAATTTGGTTGCTCCATTTACTATAAACACCATGCCTGAAAATACATTGCTGGCTTTTGCCGACCACGGAAAGACAAGCCAAATGATGCAGGATGATAAAGCTGCTGCAGACAATTTGTTAAAACAGTTCTTTGAAGCTGGTATTGATTACAGGCAGCTTGGTCAGCAGTTACAAAATGAAGGTGCTGCATCTTTTGATAAATCATGGGAGCATCTTATCTGCAGCATTAAGTCAAAACGCTCTGAAATGTAATTTGCTGAATTGCAAGAAACCTCATATATAACATATCAAGAAAAAGATCCCTATGCAGAGCACTGATTAGTCAAAAAAAGAGATATTGCAGAGTGCTGAGCCTTATTCAACTTTACATCGGTTTTAAAGGCATTGCAGCCTGTATAAAAAATTATTTCTGTGCCAATGAATAAAACTAAAATGGTGGACTTCACCAACAATCTTTATACTGAATTAGATGAACAATTATTGTTTATACATCTTGAATCAGTCTCAATAATTAATAAGTCAGAACTATCGATAGAAATAATAAATAAATACCTCTTAAAGTTAAAGTTATTCGTTGTTAAATATAAGTTTGACAACAATGAAGATGAAATAGCTTTTTTCAAAAAGTCAAAGCCCCAATTTTTATCTCGCCTTGTTTACCACAACCGTATTTATATTATTGAAACACACCGTCCTCATGGCGGGGGTAAAGTAGTGAGAAAATATTTGAACAATGAACTGCAAAGACTTAAACAATTTTTTGATAGAAACCTAGAATTTTATAAATATTATCGGACTGGCAGTGAATATTTAGACCATAAATATTTCCTGCGTGGAAAGCATGATATTAAGTTGAGTATTGATAGTTTTTATTTTGAAACTGACCATCGCTTTAGTACAAGCCATGATTACAAAGTGGCTAAAATAATCTCCAACGACCAGGTGCAGGTGTACCTGGAAACTGAACTAGCAAATCTTGAACACAAAGAATTACGTACAGATATTTTGCTAAAAGCAGAACCTTCACAGAAACAGAATATTTTTTGGACAGGTTCAAAAGTGTCATTGATTGAATTGCTGTATGCTTTTCATGCAGACGGTTCTTTCAACAACGGAAACGCAGAAGTCAAACAGATAGCTGATTTCATTGAAAAATCCTTTGCCGTGGAACTTGGTCAATACAGCCGTACATTTCTTGAATTAAGGTCAAGAAAAATGTGCAGGACAAAGTTTTTAGATATCCTAAAAGAGAAATTAATAAAACGCATGGATGATGCAGACGATTCCCTTTGATTGGCTGAAACCATTAATTTGACTGTATTTGCAGAAAAATCTTTCACAACTTCGGTACAGCTTCTGAAATAAAATCCGTCAAACTACATTCTTTTGTGTCATACTAAAATCACCACAGTATGGCAGTAAATATTATCACCAAAGAAGACCTGATAGAATTCAGGCACCAGTTGCTCGAAGAATTTAAAGTACTCCTTCACACAAAGTCTCCCAAACAAAAACAATGGCTCAAAAGCAGCGAAGTAAGAAAGCTGTTGAAAATTTCACCTGGAACATTGCAAAACCTTCGTATCAACGGTACACTTTCATTTAGTTACATGGGTAAAATACTTTACTACAGTTATGAAGATATTGAAGCATTGTTGGAAAGCAATAAGCGGCAAGCTATAGTTGAAAACACATTGTTTGGAAAACTTAAAAAAGGAGGTAACCCTTGAACTATATAAAACACCTTGCTGGCTTTTTTGACAGGGTAGCCAGCGATGAAAGATTGAACCCAACCCATGTAAGCATGTATGTATCTCTGTTCCAGTTTTGGAACGCAAGCCGCTTTCAAAACCCAATAAGCATTTCCAGGAATGAATTAATGAGGGTAAGTAAAATAAGTGCCAAAGCAACCTATCACAAGTGTATGAGGGAGTTGAATGACTTTGGTTACCTGCAATACAAGCCCTCATTTAATCCATTCAAAGGCAGTCTTGTTTACTTGTTCAATTTTGAGACAGGTAGTGAACAGCCATCTGGTATACACCATACTAAAAATGAAACAGGTGCTGAACAAGCGCAAGAACCATATACAAACAGTTCAAACGTTATAAACCAAACATCCTTAAACTTTAGTAAGCAAGCAAAAAAAAAAGAAGTTCAAAAATTAAATGGATATTCTCCCTCTCCTGTTGGAGAGGGTCGGGGTGAGGTAGAAGAAAAAGAAAAGTTGCGACAAAAGAAAAAGAATATCATCCCGACTAAAGATGGAACTGCCATTTTTTTAACTCCAAAGATGAATGAAGTCCAAGAATATTTTGCTTCGCAAAAATTCCCACAAATTGAAGCACAAAAATTTTATAACTATTTCCAAAGTAATGGCTGGCTGGTTGGGGGAAAATCAAAAATGAAAGATTGGAAAGCAGCAGGTAATAACTGGATGCTTAATGCAAAAAAATATTCCTCTAACCTGTCGACGCAAAAAGAAAGGGCTGG
>JAYTTM010000164.1:0-2368 GCA_043745055.1 Chitinophagaceae bacterium
ATAGTTATATTGTTTGTGTGAGAACTACTACATAACTAAAAAGGGTGAGATTTTCTCACCCTTTATTTAAAATTTTTGTCGGACAATAGTGATTAAAAATATTGATTGCAGCATATAATTTTGTGGCTTCATCTTCATTCAGTGTTGGCTTTTTATACTTAAAAGAAGCGGAATAAAAGTAGCCTCTGTTCTTTGTAAATTTTATAGGAGCTTGCACGCTTTTAAGCTCGTTAATATAATTATGAATACTGCGCTTGCCAACATTCAATTTCTTCATAAATCTTTCTACAGTCCATAAAATACCCTCTCTTTTATTTAGGCAGTCGTCAATAATCTCCAGGCATTTCTGCTTACTATATTTTCTCATAAAAATTAATTGAAAGTGCAAGCCATTTGCACTCTGTAACACTACTTTTATTAAAACAATCAGCCATGAATATACACGAAAAATTAAAGCAATATATCTGCCTTATTGAAGAAAGGTATGTGGATAATAAATTTACCATAGAAGCGCAAGACCCAATCTATAAACTTGAAGAATAAATCCTGATTGCCTATGGTTTACCCAAAGCGTTTTATATTTCAAATACTTTGCAGGAAGCTGTTTTAGATGAAAACGCAAAGCCTTTACCTGTTGAGAAACTCTCCATTTTTCTACAAAAAATGGCAACCGATTATTTGCAATCCTCATCCCACACTGATAAGAAAATATTGGAAACGGGCAAACTCAATAAAACTGTTTTTGATGATGTGTTATCCTATATGAATGTAATACCACACACTTATTGCATTTATGTTTATGAAGAATTGTATTGCAGGGATAAGATCACCGTTGAAGAAGCTATGAACGCATTGCACAAATTCGCAAATGATGAAACTGACTACATGAGCAGTTTAATATGGTATGACATAACCAACGAAATAAAAATTGATTTCGGGGCATACAACCAATTACAGGAAGCAGGTTATCTCTATCTGAATGAGTTTATTCAAAATGAAATAAATATGCGGTTAAGAAGCGAAGCGGATAATAAAATTTGGAAAATACTCTTTAGAAAAAAGGATAGATTAACGGAGGAAATGAACCTTGCGCATTTTTACATTACAAGAATTGAATACCATGATACGGAAGAAACCTATTACCTCGACATTATTTTTAAAGCTGAAAACCAGGGTTGGTATGCGTTGGTAGTAGTTTGTGACCAGGCTCATTTTTCTATAATTTTACAAAGCTCAAAATATGCGGTGCAGAATAGCATTGTAAGGGCAAACTTTGAGAATGGGGTTAAAGTATTAGACTTAAAAAATTCAGAAACCCCTCAGTTAGAGATAAATCTCATAACCTTAAAATTATTTTTATTAAACCACCATAATAAATCGATGAAAGGCTATTACGGCATTAGTTGCTACAATTTTTCTATCTCTGAAATGGTGACTTGTATTGATGCTCCAATGAATAGAGACCTGCCGTTTTAATGAATCACCGCAAGATTAACCATCTGGCGTAGTTCTTTAACCTTCTGCCACAGGTGGCTATGTCAATGCTACGAGTTTTCTTCAAGCGGTACCCAAAATAAAAGCAAACCCAATCAATAAAAAACATCACAACTCCGGACGCCTTTTATTTTTGGATTTGTTTCAATGTTATGTACTTATACAATTTAATTCACTACAACTTCATCACTTTACTCTGGCACACAAAATCTGTTTTGGGAACATTGGTTTTCATGATGGCATCAAAGCCACCTGCTATTTCTGTAAAGTTTCTATAGCCCCGGCCCTGCAAAATAGCTGCTGCCATCATACTGCGATAACCACCTGCACAGTGCAGAAAAAAATGTTTGTTGGGGTTAATGTCCTTTATCCATTCGTTGATGTATGCCAATGGCTTGTTGTAAGCATCTTCTACATGTGCTGCTGCGTACTCCGATTCTTTGCGCACATCAATAATTTCATCTTCACCAATTGTTACTAGCTCTGCAAACTTTTTTGCCTCCATCCTTTCTACAACATCAGCCTCTTTACCTGCTGCAAGCCATGCGGCAAAGCCTCCCTTTAAATTACCTAAAATATTATCGAACCCAACCCTGCTTAAACGGGTTACAGTTTCTTCTTCCTTACCTTCATCTGTAACCAATAATAATGGCTGTTTAACATCAATAATAAGTGTGCCAACCCAGGGTGCAAAATCGCCCCCTAAACCAATATTTACCGATTGAGGAATAAAGCCTTTATAAAACACGGTGTTATCTCTGGTATCCAATATCAGCGCATTCATATTATCTGCTGCCACTTCAAATTCATCGGGGCTTAATGCATGCATGCCACTGTTTAGTACGGTTTCAAAACTTTCATAGCCCTTTTTATT
>JAYTTM010000165.1:0-2366 GCA_043745055.1 Chitinophagaceae bacterium
TGATAGCCTGGAAACCGTTTAACTCCTTGATATAGGTTTTAGCCATATAATTATCAATTCCTTTTTAATAGATTAAGTTGATGGCTTACAAGCAGTTCATCGGTAAAAGGGTATCATGCAATTTCCTCCTGTTCAATACCTGAAAAATAAATTTATCCATTTCCAACAATTCGGGGCTAGCCTATGCGTATAATAAGATGGTTGCACTTAATATAGCCCTTCAAAAAAAATCTGAATAACGTGAAACATCCGCACCACTAGCGAATCCTATTTTAACTGGCGCTTTACTTCTGTATATCATTTTGAATGCTTTAATTATAAAAGTTGTTTTTTAACGATAAAAAACATCATTTTCTTTTTAAATCACAAACCCTCATTTTATTCTTTCAAAAGTATTGATTTTGCTGGTTGATAGCATGGGGATTAAAAGCAGAAGGTATTTTCTGCAGCTAAAAATAGTAACTGTTGGGATTTTTTACCTCTTTCCTTTTTTTACTTTGCAAAGCCAGTAGTTTGCATATTCCTGTTAAGCTGAGCCAATATTCCTGTTAAGCTGAGCCACCTGGTAAAGAGCGTACTTGAAAGCTATAAGGCTAACTGTTTTTCTTTGTTCTTAATGTTTCTTCTTTTAATGCTATTCTGTTTGCATTGCTGTCATCCAATATATCGGATCTGTCCATTATTCTATCGGCAAGTGCCGGTTTCCTGATGTACACATACCATGCTTTAACGGGTAATTTAGAAGTAATAATGGTGGCTCCTTTTTGGTACCTCTCTTCCTGTATTTGTAGTAGTGCAAGTTTCATAGGATGTTCCAATGACTGGAGTCCAAAACCGTCCAAAAATAAGCAGTGGTGTTTTGTCTATTTGATTTAACCACCAGATTTAGGTACCATCTAATTTTAGTTAAAAATTGTTTTGAGTAATTGTAGATAAAAAATAGCAGCTTAATAAATGTAGCATATAAATACTCTAGAATTAGCCAATACATACATTAAACATAATAATTGAAGTTTTTGGTCGTTTATATTTCAATCCTATTACCTACGTCCTATACCTCTGAAAACTATGAAACAATTATTGACAGTATTAATAGTACTTTGTTCTACTATTACCCAGGCAACAAATTATTATGTATCAGCAACCGGAAACGATGCAAATAACGGGCTAACTCAAGCAACTGCCTGGCAATCTATTAAGCAGGTTAATAGCTTCAATTTTACAGCCAACGACCACATTTTATTTAAACGGGGAGAAATATTTAATGGCGCTATTCAGGTTAAGCGCAGCAACCTTTTTTTCGAGGCATACGGTATAGGTTCAAATCCAATAATAACCGGGCTTTCAACAGTTACAGGATGGACAAACATAGGAGGTAATATTTGGGAAAGTGCGGTTATTACTACAACCAATGTCCCAAATATCATTACTATAAATGGCGAATCAAAGCCGATGGGCAGATACCCTGATAACGCTTACTTGCCAATTACAGAAGCAACTGCTAACAGCCAAATTGTAAGTACATCATTAACAGGCTCTCCTGATTGGACGGGGGCAGAAGTTTGCATAAGAAAGAATCATTGGGTTATCAGTAGAGATGTTATTACCTCTCATACGGGCAGTACTATTAACTACACAGGAACAAGTGTTTACAATAGCGAGGTTGGATATGGTTTTTTTGTGCAAAACAGTTTGGCAGCATGTACATCCCAAGACGAATGGTTCTTCAATAATACAACTGATAAATTATACATTTATTCAGCATCTGAACCAATAAATGTAAAAATATCAACAATTAATAAAGGGATTGATGTAGGTGGTTTTGATTACATAAACATAGTAAACCTTACCATTGAAGGAATGAATGTATTTGGTATAAATATAGGTACGGCCTTATCAAAATCTATGGGCTGCACTATTGATAGTTGTTCAATAATAAACTCTGGTAGAGATGCTATTCATGGCACTAATAACAACAATCTTACAATTAAAAATTGTACTATCAACAGTAGCTTCAATAATGGTATCTACATGGAGAATGAAGGTGGTGAAACCATCTCCCTTACTGTTACTAACTGCAAAATTACCAACACTGGTATGTATCCGGGCATGGGTTATTCAAATAATACAGAAGGGTCAGGCGTAACTTTTTGTGGTATTCATAACATGGGAGAAAAAGGATTAATTCAAAATAATACAGTTGATACAACAGGCTACGTTCCAATATGGTTTAGGAATGATAGTACAATTGTACGCAACAATAGCATTAATTATTTCTGTTTTGTTAAAGATGATGGAGCTGGTATCTACACACATACAGGCTATGATGGTGTTGTGCATTTTAAAGGTAGAAGAATAATCTCAAA
>JAYTTM010000166.1:0-8679 GCA_043745055.1 Chitinophagaceae bacterium
TGTTTTCCTTATCTCCAAAGTGAGCTACCGCATCGTACTGATAAAAAAGATCGGTAGACTGTGAAACCGATTTGGTATTAAACCGCATTGCCATTGCTGTTTTAAATTTATCAGGATAGGCAAACCGCAATTGCCGGGCTACAAAATCAGCACATTCGGTTTTACCGGTTCCCGGGTCGCCGGATAATAAAAGCGGACGCTGTAAAAAAAGCGCTGTATTAACGGCTGCCAACAGCTCTTCACTTGGCTTATAATTATCGGGGGCAATGGAGGTTATTTGCATAAATATGATAGTTAGTTACTGAATAAATTCTTTTTAATCCAACCCTTAATCAGTTTATTCACTTCTTTCATTTTAAAGGTTTTAAATGGGTTATCACTAATCTGCAGCAAGTCGTCCAGGTCATCCTGGTCGAATGTATAGCTCTTCACAAAATTCCCCAGCCAGTTACGGGTGTCGGTTTTTGTAACATCACTCAGTTGATCCATTGAGGTGAGACAACCCGATACCTGCAAAGACTCAACCAATCCCTTGATAAAATCATCGAATTTTTTATTTACCGGGCTCTCATTACTTTGGCAGATATAAAAAATAAAGAATACCCTGTTGATGCAGTTTTTCCCATCTTTAATAAGATAAAGGCGTAAAAATTCAACCAATACATTATTAAGGTTCTGTAGTTTAATATCGCTGTTTATTTCGATAGAATTGATTTCAATGCTTAAGAAGAGTTTGTCAGCATTATCAAATTGGTAGCCTGCTACATCCTGCCCCCATTGAGTTGATAACTGGCCTATAAATGAGTCCTTGAATTTGCCTGGATCAACGGATTGAAATTGAGCAAGTTCAACATTACACTTCTTATACTTCCCGCCCATTTCCAGATCATATAAACGCTCAACAAAATCATTTGGATTATTTTCATACACCGAACTGAAATAAAAAGAGTTGGCATTTTCTCTTATTAGTCTTGAAAAAGAGTAAGACTGATCTACACGATCTATCAGCAACAGTGCATCCTGGTAATCGTTTAAGTTGCCGGGCTTTTTAAAATTGTAATTAAATGTGAGTAGTATCTGTTTACATAAGTTATCGGGAGATGAGAAAGGATGTATAAAAGAAGCATTGTTATTAAGGGCGCTGTTATAGAAATTTTCCAATGCTACATTATCCAGTCCATGAATATCTGCAAAATCATCTTTTTCATTTTCATCCTTACTCCAAAACACAAATATGTTATATAGAGGGTTAATTTTGGCAACTTTTCCGGCTTCAATGTATTCCATTTCTGTATAGGAAACACTTGTTCCTTCCACAATAGAGCCATACCTTTTTGCCAGGATTAAAATATAAATATCCGCTTTCCGCACATCTTCCAAACATACGTCAATAGACCTTTTGCCATTTTCTGAAACATAACCTTCCATGGATACAAGGCTGTATTCATCCTGTAATCCTTTATACTGGAACATGTCCCTGATAGCCTCCCTGTAAACAACCAAATCCTTGTAGGTAGATGATATGTAAACTTTCTTTGGCATATTATACACAGATAAAAAATGGTTATTAAATGTAATAAATATTTTCGTTGAAATTCAAGTTTTAATTTCTACATGCTACTAAGCCAATATTTTTCCAAAAAACTTTTTATTCCAAAAACCTGGGGCCATTTATCAACCAATCGTTAAACATAAGGCGACTAAAGCTATCCTTCTAATGTAATTGTCACTTGTTTTTTTCGTGTATAATTGCTTTGTGGGATGTTTTACCATCGTTGATATTGGTCATCCCAGCTATCCGGAGCGTACATTAAAAAATAGAGTTGCTGGTGTTATTACCGAGCAAAAAAGATGAAATGGTATCCTGAGTTTACAACTCAGGACCTGCATATTAAAACTGCTATTGATTTTCATAGAAAACATCATAGCATAATTCTTAACAGTTTAATTAATAAATGTTCTTTGCTATTAATTTGACGAAAACTAAAAACCGGATCCGCCAACAAAATCGTTTCGATTTTGTTGGATATTTTATTAAATTCAGTATTGATGGCTAACACAATTTTTGACACCGACGAGTATCTTTCAAATCCATTTTTCCCTACAGGCTATCAGCAGATATTGCAAAGGGTTCAAAACATTAACCCTGTGCAATATGCCAAAACAAGAAATTTTGAAAACGGTGCCGTTACTTATTTATCACCTTACATTTCAAGGGGCGCTATTTCTGTAAAACAGGTGATGGAAACTGTTTTGCATAAAGGGTATAAACCTTATCAGATAGAAAAATTTTTACAGGAGCTGGCATGGCGGGAATATTATCAACGGGTATGGCAATATGCCGGTGATGATATTTGGAAAGACATTAAACAGCCTCAACCAGAAGTACTGCATTATCAAATGATAACAGCAGTAGACGAAGCCGCAACTGGTATTGAAGCAATAGACAAATCGATTGAGAATTTATACAGCAGCGGCTATATGCACAATCATGTGCGGATGTACACCGCTTCTCTGGTATGCAATATGGCAAAAGCACATTGGCTGCAACCTTCCCAATGGATGTATTATCATTTGCTCGACGGCGACATTGCTAGCAACAATTGCAGCTGGCAATGGGTGGCAGCCGCTTTCGCCTCAAAAAAATATTATTTTAACCAAGATAATATAAATAACTACACATTCAGCAAACAGCAAAATAGTTTTTTAGATAAAAGCTATGAAGAAATTATAGCGATGCCCGTGCCGGAAATTTTAATGTCAACAAACAGCCTTTTATTGCAAACAATATTGCCTGCAACACAAACTTTCATTCTTGATACCAGCAAACCAACGCTCATTTATAACTCGTACAACCTTGATGTACTTTGGCGAAAACATGAAGATGTAAATCGGGTATTACTATTAGAGCCATCTCATTTTAAAAAATACCCGGTTAGTAAAAAGGTACTGAAGTTTATAATAGACTTATCAAAAAATATTGATGGGATTAAACTGTGTACCGGTGAAATTTCTGATATAACTGGTTTGTATGAAAACGGATCTTTACCAGATAAAGAGTGTATTATTTCAAAAGAACATCCCGCCTTTACTTATTATCCCGGAATAAAAGATAGTCGGGATTGGATGTTTGCGGAAGTAACCGGCTACTACAACTCTTTTTTTTCATTTTGGAAAAAATGTGAAAAGTATCTCGGATGAAGTGCAGATAATTATCCTTTCGATGCTGTTTAATATTTTTTGTATTTATAACAAGCAAGACTTAACAATGAGGTTTTATCACTCCTGCGGACAGCAAAAAAATTTCATTGCTTTTTAATTTCTGTTCATTCGCCGATGACTATTTTGGCTATTAAGTTCTACAAACATTTATACGGAGCTTCCATTTGTATTGATACTAATCAATTTTCAAAATATTATGAAATTTTTAAACTATTTATAAAATAATCTGTTTAATATTTACTTCAAATTATTAAACAAAGTACCAATGTTGATTTCAAACTGTTCAGAGTATTTATTTTTTGTAAACTAAAACCATCTATATGAATCAAACACTCCTGGGAGTCCTCCCAATCGCAACGAACAACTATGTTGCATTTACATTTTTTGTAGGTACAATGGCCATGATGGCCGCCTCTGTTTTCTTTTTCTTTGAATTGAACAATGTACCTCAAAAGTGGCGTACATCTGTTCTTGTTTCAGGACTTATCACATTTATTGCAGCCGTACACTATTATTACATGAGAGGGTACAATCTCGAAACAGGAGAATCTCCTGTGTTTTTCCGTTATGTTGACTGGATTTTAACAGTGCCTCTGATGTGCGTGGAGTTTTATCTAATTACCAAAAAAGCAGGTGGAAAAGCAGGATTGCTATGGCAACTTATTTTTGCGTCTGTTGTAATGTTGGTAACAGGTTACATTGGCGAAGCCATTTACGGCAAAGAAACGCAAAGCTGGATTTGGGGATTAATAAGCGGGCTGGCTTATTTCTACATCGTTTACCTGGTGTGGTTTGGCGAGGTGGCTAATCTTGCCGGCAATGCCGGCCCTGCTGTTGCCAAAGCAGTAAAAACTCTGGGATGGTTTGTACTGGTTGGATGGGCTATTTATCCAATTGGATACATCGCTGGTACAGCTGGCGGCCTGTTTGGATTCCGTGTTTTTGAAGGTCTCTCTATGGACATTGTTTATAACATTGGTGATGCCATTAACAAAATCGGATTTGGCTTAGTGATTTATGCACTTGCACAATCTGATAAGGCAAGTTCACCTGCCTATGCTTAACTGATATTAAAAAGTGCCATACAATTGTATGGCACTTTTTTAATATTATTAAAATATTTTTAAAAAAATGAGTATGATAAGAATCGCACTATTACTGTCTGGTTGTATCCTCTTGCTGTTTCAGCAATACATAATACCGGTTGATAAAAGTGTTCAGTTTATCATCTTTTTATTTGGTATTCTTGTTTTGGGTGTGCCACACGGCGCAGCCGATTTGCTGGTAGCAACACAAAATGCAAACAGCAATAAAACAATATTTTCAAAATTTCGATTTTTAGCTGCCTACATTTCACGCCTTTTTACCTTTGCTGCAATCTTGTGGTTTTTTCCCTTGGCTGGCAATCTTTTGTTCATTCTTTTTGCTGCTTATCATTTTGGAGAAACAGATTTACACCAGTTCAAGACCAACTCAGTTACTGGTAAATTATTCGTTATCTCTTACGGATTGCTTATCCTTTCTGTTATCCTGCTGCATCATTTTCAAGAAGTAAAACCTTTGTTTCAAATGTTTAATGCAGGCAAAGAAAACGCCGTCTTTATTAACTGGCTGGACATAAACAGTTATAATATCATTTCTGTTTCAGGGATATTATTTTTTACAACAACATTTATTTATTTTCTCCGGAATAACAATGCGGACACAAAAGACAAGGGCCAGTTCTTAATCCGCTTTGCCGTCATTTTGTTCATTCTCTTTAACCTGCCGATGTTGCTTGGTTTTACCTTCTATTTTGTTGTATGGCATTCTGTTTTATCACTCAATAATATCATCACTTATTTACAAAAAGATAGTGCTTACCCCAAAAATATTATAACCAGGCAAATAGTAATATACAGTCTGCTTGCCATTGGAGGTATTGGCTTATTTGGTTTAACAGGTTTTATGTTTATCAACAGCAATGCCATAGTGGGTTACCTTTTTTTGGGGCTTGCTGTTCTCACTGCACCGCACATGCAGATAATGCACGACATGTACAACAGCTTGCGGCAAATAAAACCTGCAGAAAATTAATAATTATCAAAAAATTATTTTAAAATAAAACTTTACTCAATGTTCAAAAAATTCAAAGCATCAGAATTATTAATAGTAGCAATGGTGGTTATCCTGATTTTTGTATCAGAATATTATTATATAATACTGAAAGACCCAAACCGTGCCATTTTCATCGGGTTATGGCCGCCAACTATTATGGGATTTCTCATCTTTTTCAATATGAAAAAACAATCATAAACTATTATGGAAAATAATACGGATATCATCGTTTTAACGAGTGTTATTATTGTGCTTTTTATAGTATTTATCATAGCTACAGTAAGAGAGCTTAATACTATAAGCACCACAAAATTTGTGGAGAAAGAAGAAGGTGGGCCAAGGGCGGAAATGATGCGTTTTATCGGTAAACTTTTTACTGACGACAGGATTGATGCCGGTAAGAAAATTACATTTTTGAATGCAGTGAAACCTATTATTGAAGATTTGCAGCGAGAAGATGAAATAAAGAAATAATGAAAATGAAAACATAGTGGTGCCGTATTTTATCCTGAGTGCATAAATAAAATTTTCTTCAATACTTTTAAGATCGTAATCCATCGTGCGTTCTTCATTTCACTTAATATTATACTGTACAATATTTTTTCTTGCCATTATTTTCACTTTCCCAGAAGTGAAAAAAAAATTATTTAGTGAATTAGAAAAGTTTGGTTTTTTGTTGTTGCGGTATGCCGTTAATGAAATGGAAAAATCAAATAAAGATATTGTGATTCAATAGCATTGCGCAAAGCTAACACCATGTTTGTGTTACCTGTGAGGGCTATAAACATGGTAATTACTTTAAAAATTAAAGGTTCTTTTACATTGTTTGCTTTATCCAAAATATCTTCAAATACCAGTTAAAAAATTCTTTGTCTCAGCGTCATAGATACTGTTGCTTTATCACCGAGCATGTCTCTCCACTTTTCGTGGCTTTTATTGCCTTAACCGATCCCTCTTACTAGGAAGTCCAAATAATAGTTACTTCATCGCAAGTCATCCGAGTGCTAACGACTAAACGGAAAATACCCTACTACAGCAGCCGTTTATTATCGAGCAAGGCTCCCCAATATATTAGAAAGTGGCAAATATTTATAAGTCCCGATAAATAAAAACCCTGTTTCGGACAGTTATAAGCCCTATTCGTCCTTTTTTAAATTACGATATCGATATTAAATCTATGTTTATCCTAATTCTTTACCAGAATACTAATTTTTAAAATTATCCCCTCCCTATTAATAATGCTGAATAAGCTTCTTCTTGATAAAGATTTAATACTGTGCAGTACAATTTGACCTATAAAAACAACCATAAGTCCTAACCTAATGATTGCCTAAAATTGAACTTATCATAAAAGATAAAAACTCTTTTTTATAAACCGGATTTTGAATCAAATTAAAACAACCACACCATGCTTTCTACATTTACAACTGCTCGCCGGACTTTCAGTAAAGACAGGTTAACTTTTAAAAGCAAAATGCTTAAAAAAATTTCACGGTCAATGCTGTTTCTTAGCATCTTGCTTTTTTTATCGGCAAAAGTAAATGCCACTTGGTGGACTGACGTAGCAAAGCAATTTTATAAAGTTTCATTTAATTCATCCGATGGTACTGTACATGTAGAATCCTTTGCCCATAATTGTTGTGTTTTTGGTTGTTGTGGCGTTGATCGAACTACGGAATTAACAGCCAGTAGTACGACTTTATACTATTCGCTGGACAATACTAATTATATACCCTTTTATTACTATGAATATAACTATTCAGAATATAATTACAACACGGCTAATACATACGGAAACACTGTGTATGCGTACGAATCTGTACCGGATGGCCGCAATAGAATTCGATTTTCGGATTTGGTACTTGGAGACAACATCAAGAATATCAAATCTATAAAGATGGTAATTACTTTAAGACGCGGTGATGGTGGCGGTATTCAGGGAGGTTACGAAACTACCACAACTGATCCGACGGTGTTGAACATTACGCAAATGAGTACAATCAATACAACTTTCAACAGTGTAGACGGTTTTATACCTGTACTAACCAATGGGGTATATAGTGCAAAAGCTAGAATAAGTTACACAAAGCTGAGCTTAAACGAAACTGATAATAATGGAAGCAGTATTGTTTTATATGACACTCGTTCTCCAAACAACCGTTTGTCGAATAATATGAATGTTTCATCCAACGGATTTTACGATGTTGATGTGTACAGCTATCCGTTAGCGTATTATTTCAAGCAATATGCATACTATGAAAGATGGAGCCTCTCTTCGTCGCAGGTAACTGTGCCCGCTTTCACCTTTCCAAAAACTGCCTCGGCAATTTATGATCCTGCTGTTCAAAGAGTAACATTTGGCTGGACCATTGACCCGGTCACTTCACAAAATGTAATTACGGACCGGTTTAAAATACAAGTGTCAGATAATGCCAATTTTACAAATGCACAGGAATTTAGTGTGGACTATGACCAGAGCAAATCCAGTTATAGCTATGTGGTCGATAAAAACCTCTCCCCTCAAATGTATTTTAGGGTTACAAGGGCACATACAGGCTTTAATTGGGAGTTAGCAAAATCAGCTAACATTACTATCCCGTTCAACTCTATCCCTGCCAATGCTACGGCTGTATTAATAAATAACAAAACAGCCGTACTTACATGGACTCCATTAGCCACGGCCTGGATACCGGGTGCAACATTTGTTATTACCAGAATAAACAACTCCTCTAAAACACAAAGTGAGATAAAATTAAATAAAGTTGATTTTGATAAAGGCACCTACACCGATTTGCAAATTGCCACCTGTAACAGTTACAACTATACTTTACAGATAGTACCACCGGTTGGCTCCAACTTTACTGCCTTTGCACCAGTTCAAATTCCCAATGAAATTTTACCTACCGAAATAGGCTCTTTAATTAGTCTGGAAGTTTCGAAAGGTTACTTTCCAGACAGAACCGAACTTAGGTGGTCTTCCAATGGATCCTTCGATAACTTCATTATAAAGCGGGCTGTTTATGGAACAACCAACTTTGTACAAATGGCAACTGTATTGGGATCAACCAATACCGAATACCAATCCGATGATACAAAAGGTACTCCAGGCGTATATTACAGTTACCAGGTAATTGGCGTGGTAAAATGTAACAATACCTCTATATTTTCAAATGAAACTTTATCCGGAATTGGCTTTAGAAGCCCAACCGGTAATATTTATGGCCGTATAACTTATGAGAATGGCCAGGCGGTAGAGGATGTAACCGTTCGCCTCCAAAGCAACGACCCAGTGCAGGTAGGAAAGAGCATTTACCTGGATGGCTCGGCAAATAGTTACCTGCAATTAGATAGCACCACAGC
>JAYTTM010000167.1:0-8666 GCA_043745055.1 Chitinophagaceae bacterium
TACCATTTTTTTGCGCAAAGTATTTTCTATGAATATTATAGAAAAAATGTTATTAATAAAATTATTTTTAAGTCTGGGTTTTCCGGAATTTACGCCACAATAAATGATGAATTTAAAAAGGAGATTGACTCATTTAAGCCAGAAATAATTTGGGTGTTTAAGGGCTTGGAAATATCTCCGCAATCTTTGCAATGGGCCAAAGAAAGAGGCATCTGGCTGGTAAATTACAATGCAGATAATCCATTTGATTTTGCAGGCAAAGGAAGCGGGAATACTTATTTAACCAATTCAATTGGTTTATATGATTTGCATTTCACTTATTATGAATGGATAAAGAATAAAATTGAGCATCAATATGGTGTAAAGTCTGTTATAATCCCATTTGGATTTGGCATTAATAATGAATTGTACGAAAGGTGTAGCAAGGAAGAAGAGATTGTAAAAGCTTGTTTTTTAGGAAATGCCGATAAGTACAGGGCAGGGGTGATATTAGAACTGGCCAATAGGGGTATTAAAATAGATCTGTATGGAAACTCCTGGAACAAATTTATTAGTCACCCTAATATTGAAATTTTCGGCCCACTTTACGAGGATGACTTTTGGCTTACACTTCGCCGATATAGAGTACAACTTAATTTAATGAGGCCTCACAACTTAAACGCACATAATATGAGAAGCTTTGAAATACCGGCCGTAGGGGGAATACAATTGGCATTAGAAACCGATGATCACAAAAAGTACTTTCAGGTAAATAAGGAAATTTTTCTTTACACAGATGTAGAAGATTGTAGAAAGAAAATAAATCAGCTACTCTTACTTGATGAGGTGGAGGCACAAAGGATAAGGCAACAAGCAAGAGAAAGATCTGTTTCATCTGGATACTCTTACAAATCAAGAACCGAAGCGGTTGCAAAGGAAATTAGATTATTAATTGCTTAACCCACTATCTTTTTGTTATTTCTTAAAATTTAGTAGGGTACGCATAAATAAAAAATAATGCAAAAAATTGCCATAGTACATTTTCTGCCTTTAGAACTTTATCCTCCCGTGCAAAACTTAATTAAGTTTTTAGAGAAAGATAATACCGGCATAGAAATAGATGTTTTTACAACTGCAATGGCAACCAGAAGTGTAATTCAATTCGAAATTAAGAATGATATAATAAAAATTCACAGGTTAGGGAAAACCGGGAAGAAAATGGGTGCAATTGACCGGTATTGGAATTACTGCAAGTTTTACGTTGGCTGTACTATACAACTAATAAAAAAAAGGCCAGAAAGGATTTTATATTTTGAAACAATTTCTGCATTGCCTGCCTATTTGTACAAAAATTTTTTTTATCCTAACTCAAAGTTATTAATACATTATCACGAATACACAACAATAGAGGAATATACCAACGGAATGAAGCTAGGCAATTTTTTTTTTAAACTAGAAAAAAAAATGTATAAAGATAGTGACTGGTTATCCCATACCAATAAAGCCAGGATGCAGAAATTTGCCAACGATATTTTACCGTTAATAATTCCACATCCTTATATATTACCTAATTATCCTCCTGCCTCCTGGAAAAACGCCAGGTCGGTTCCAGGCAATCTGCCTGTAAAAATTGTTTATACGGGTGCGGTTAGCCTGGATACTATGTACACAAAAGAATTTGTAAACTGGGTGTTGGCTCAAGACGGTAGAGTTATTTGGGATATTTATTCATTAATGATTACAGACGATGCAAAGTCTTTTCTTGAATCATTATCTACCAAATTCATTACGCTAAATCCTGGCATTGCTTATGAAAATTTACCAATGATAACCTGTAAATATAATATTGGAGTGATATTATATAAGGGCCATGTGCCAAATTATATTTATAATTCACCTAACAAACTCTTCGAATATCTTGCTGTGGGTCTTGATGTTTGGTTCCCGGACGTAGTATTGGGTACACATGAATATATTACTGACCGCACTTATCCCAAAGTATTAGCAGTTGATTTTACAAACCTGAATAATTTTGACCTCGGAGCAGCTCTCGACAGAAAGGGGTTTACTCCACACAATCAGGAATTTTATTGTGAAAAAGTGTTACACCAACTGCAAAATAAGCTATTCAGCAACTTAAATTAAATAATTGATTCAATTTAAGTTCTGAAATAAATTTTACCGGATTGATTAATCTTATACAATGACCTATACATTATTAAGTGCAAAATTCAATTGGATAAGCTTTATTGGAATTTCGTTATTTATACTATTATTTTTCCCTCATCTAAGTATTTACTCTTACCTGGCATTGTTAATAACCTTACACCAGTTTATGCTGTTATTTACTAGTATTGGATTTATTGTTCCGGTAAGGTATTTATTTGGTGCATTTATGTGCCTTCAAATGCTTTTAGGACCAACTTTAGCTTTTAACGGACTGGATGACTATCAATTTGGGAATTATAAGATGCAGGTACCCCAAGATGTTTATTTTATCTATGTTATTCCTGCCGTTGTTTGCTTTATTTTAGGACTTCATATAAGTGCAAAAAAGTTTGAAGGTGAAATACTCAATATAAAATCTATCATTGAATTTTCCGAAAAAAATCAATATTTAGGATATTATTTTATAGCTATTGGATTTATATCTAGTACATTGAATTTGTTAATTCCTTCCGAATTTGCTTTTGTCTTTACACTCTTAGCTGGTTTTAACTTTATTGGGATATTTCTACTGATTTTAGGCAAGAAGCAGATCAAACCACTACCAATCATTTTGGTAATAAGCGGAACGGTAAGTACATCGCTGGCAGCAGGCATGTTTCATGACCTAATGATTTGGACAATTTTTACACTATCAATAATTGCGATAAAATATAGGCCAAATAATACTTATAAAGCTCTCTTTGCTATTGCTTTTATATTGCTGGCAGCTACTATTCAACAATTGAAGGGAGATTACAGGCAAGCTACTTGGAAAGATGACAAGGAAGCTGGTTTAGAAACACTAAATAATGTTTTGGAAAACAGCAGGGAAAAGGGGAGTTTTTTTAGTAAGAAAAGTATTTCTGAAAGCAATATCCGGATTAATCAGGGTTTTATTATAACAAATATTATGAAGAATGTTCCAGAAAAGGTTCCATTCTCTAATGGGGACGAACTTATGGATATTTTGGAAGCTGCATTTATGCCAAGGTTCCTTGCACCAAATAAATTGAATGCAGGAGACAGGGAACTTTTTATGAAATATTCTGGTATGCGGCTAAAAAAGGGCACTTCAATGGGATTAAGTTCTGTTGGCGATGCCTATATTAATTTTGGTACTTTAGGGGGTTGTATATTTATGTTCTTTTTGGGACTTTTATTTAGTAAAGTCTTATGCGGTTTCTATAAATATAGTAAGTTCTATCCCATCGTATTATTGTTTGTGCCACTTGTATTTTATTACCCTATCCGCCCTGATTGTGAATTACAAACTTTGCTTGGGCATTTAGTAAAAGGTAGTTTTCTTGTATTTATTGTGTTCTGGTTTTGGAAATCAGAATTTTATGAAAAACCTGTTCACCGCCTTCAAACCACTAACTAATAACTTAAGGTTTTAATTTATTAGTTAGCTGTTTCTGGTAGTTTTTCAGAAAAAATTTAATTGATATCCTTTATAATTATTCCTCTTTTACGTTAATATGCTCCCCAAAATACTCCTCATATACCTCCTCAAATTCCTTCTTACCTTTTGCATACTTTATTACGTAACTAAGGCAATGATTGGTATTACAACCCCAGGAGGTTATTATGTTGCTTTTGCAGGCAAGTACATGGATTATATTTCAGGCTTTAGAAATTTGCTGCTAAATAGTTCCAAGCTCCTTTTGCAGGCAATTGGCTACGATGTATATCTTAAGGATGGTTATACTATTAAATTGGTTAACGGCAGAGGGGTAAAGATTGTTTATAGTTGCCTTGGCTATGGGGTTATTTCTTTTTGGATTGCTTTTGTTTTTGCAAATAAAACCTCATTTTGGCAAATGATTAGGTGGATGTTTATTGGAGTATTGGTTATCATTTTGGTGAATGTATTCCGTATTTCTTTACTGGTGATTGCTATAAATAAACATTGGCCTTCGTTATTTAATTTCGATAATCATACCTGGTTTAATATTGTCGCTTATAGCTTTATATTTATCATGATGTATTTGTTTGACAGGTCGGAAAGGAAAACTAATCAATCTCAGAGTGCCGGATAGTAAAAAAAGATTGATTATTATTATTGATTGGTTTGCTCCTGGTTTTAAAGCTGGCGGGCCTATTCAGTCATGTATAAATCTTTGCAGTGCTTTAAGAGATTATTATCATCTTTATGTGCTCACAACAGATACTGATCATGGCGAAAGTCAATCCTATCCGGGAATAGAGGCGGACACCTGGTTATACAATGTTCATTTGGGGGTATATACTTATTATGCAAAAAAAAAAGCTTTAAGTACTTCACAATTGGCCAGCCAGATAGCTTTTGTAAATGCAGATTTCATTTATCTTAATCATTTATTTTCGCCTTATTTTGTACTTTATCCTTTATGGTTAAAATATAAAAACAAAATAAATGGAAGGGTAATAGTTTGCCCCAGGGGAGCATTATATGATAGCGCACTGTCTTTAAAAAGCTATAAAAAGAAACCATTACTGCACCTGTACAAATGGATGGGGATTCATCGTCAAATTACTTTTCACGCCACTAATAAAAGAGAAAAAAAAGCAATAGCTCGATATTTTCCGGGTAGTGAAATTGTAGTTGCAGATAATTTGCCAGATACTGAGCAAAGTGTATTCGCCAGTTGCTTTAAAGAGGTAGGGAAATTGAAATGTATTTTCATTGCCCGTATTGTACCAATAAAAAACTTACTATTCTTATTGCAAATTTTGCAAGGTATAAAAGAGCAAATAACACTTACCATTGTAGGGCCGGTTTCAAATGAAGTCTATTGGCGGGAATGTAACAAAAGCATATCACTAATGCCTGCTAATGTTATAGTGAATTATATTGGAGCAAAACAAAAAAATGAATTGCCAGAATTAATTCAACAACATCATTTATTTATATTGCCAACAAAAGGAGAAAATTTCGGTCATTCTATTTTTGAAGCATTACTGTCAGGCAGGCCGGTACTGATCAGTAATCAAACTCCCTGGTTAAATTTGTTGCAGCAAAATGCAGGATGGGATTTGCCTTTAAATCAACCTGTGAAATTTGCGGAAATCATTACTGAATTGGCAAATGCAAACCAGAATGATTTTGATAACTATGCAAGAGGTGCCTGGCAATATGCTCATCATTTCATTCATACTTCTTTCACAAAAGAAAAATATTTGAATTTATTTAAATGAGTCAGTTGAAAACTGTAAATAATGCAGCATATAAAACCACGATACGGGTTAATGCCAGTAAAATAAAACAGGCATGTTGGTATTTTACCAATATTGTATTTTTTAAAAATAGTTTCAATGTAAGTTCGAAAGTTAAAATTTTATTGCTAAGATTGTTTGGTGCTAAAGTTGGAATAGGGGTAGTAATAAAGCCTTCTGTAAACATTAAATTTCCATGGAAACTTACAATAGGTAATCATACATGGATTGGTGAAAAAGTATGGATTGATAATTTGGAAGAAGTTACAATTGCCGCCAATTGCTGTCTTTCACAAGGCTGTCTCATACTTACAGGAAGCCATGATGTTATGAAGGAAAAATTTGATTACGTTGCTCTTCCCATAATAATTGAAGATGGGGTTTGGATTGGAGCGAATGCAATATTAACCGCAGGAATTGTTTGTGGGAGTCATTCTGTTCTTGGGGCAGGATCTGTTACAGATAAAAATCTTATTCCTTTCATCATTTATAAAGGTAATCCGGCAATTCCTGTTATTTTAAGAGTAATAAATTAATCTCTTGTAAAAATGCAAAGAATTTTTTTTAGAAAGTGTATCTACTTTATTCTTGATTTGATAGTAAGATTAAAGACTAAAATTTTTTCCGAAACAATGATAGCCTCTGGATACTTAATAAAAAATGCATTTTATTACAGACACTCAACGGCAGTTACTTTCAACAAAGACAGATATTATTTACATGAGGCAATAGCAAAGCAATATTTACCAAAAGACGAAAAAATTCTTTACATAGAATTTGGTGTTCACCGCGGAGATATTTTGAGGGATTGGGTATCATATAATAGTAATATCGGTACAACGTTTTGGGGGTTTGATACATTTACCGGTATTCCTGAGGACTGGGGAAATATTAAAGCTGGAAGTTTTTCTTCAGAAGGGATGGTACCTAAATTAAATGATCAAAGAGTTGTTTTTCAAATTGGATTAGTGCAGAATACTTTACCCAAATTATTAAAGGATATTGACAGTTCAAAAAGACTAATTCTTCATTTTGATTTTGATTTGTATAATGCAACATTGTTTGCAATGCTTTGTTTGCAACCTTATTTTAAAAAAGGCGATATTTTTATTTTCGATGAATTTTTTTCTATTTCAAAAAATCATCATGAATTTCGGGCTTTTAAAGATTTCCTCAGTTTATTCAATTTGGTATATAAACCTTTATATAAAGTTCGACAGGGACAATATGCAATTGAGTTGCTTTGAAATTGTGACATTAAATGAAAACCGCAATTAACCACCGCCTCATCAAACAAGCCCTCACCATCCGTACTGTTGAGGAAAAGTTTCTGTCGTTATTCTCTGAAGGAAAATTAAATGGCACGGTACATACTTGTGTAGGGCAGGAGTTTTCTGCACTGGCATTTGCGGGGCAGTTGCAAAAGAAAGATTTTGTCTTCAGCAATCATCGTTGCCACGGACACTACATTGCTTTTACGGGTGATACCAGAGGTTTGTTAGCAGAATTACTTGGTAAGGCAAGCGGTACCTGCGGTGGCATTGGTAGCAGCCAGCATTTGTGTAATAATAATTTTTTCAGCAATGGCATACAGGGTGGCATTGTACCCGTAGCTGCTGGTTATGCAATGGGTAATAAACTGAAGAAGAATACTGCCATCGGTATTGTTTATATTGGTGATGGTACATTGGGCGAAGGTGCTTTATATGAAACCATGAACATCATCAGCAAATGGGAAATTCCATTGCTGATTGTATGCGAAAATAATTTTTATGCTCAGAGTACGCCACAGTCGGTTAATCTGGCAGGCGATATAAAGGCAAGGGCAACTGCCTTTGGTATCCAAACTTTTAAAGGGCATACATCGCAACCAGAACAATTAATGGACGACGCTGCCATTGCTATAGACTATGTACGAAGTCAATCAAAACCTGCTTTTTTTTTGGTTGAAACATTCCGCATCAATCCACATTCAAAAGGTGATGATGACCGGGATGCTGCAGAAATACAAAGTTATCGGGAAAGAGATTATTTAACCATTTTTAGCAAAGAACAACCTGCCTATTATAACAGGTATACCACCACCATTAAAAAAGAAGTGGACGATATGGTGGCGCATATTGCTACAGAGCCAGAACTCCAACTGGCGGCATATTATGAACCTTCCATACAAACCAATAGCATTACATGGAAGCCACTAAAGCCAGTAAATAAGCGGCAGGGAGAATTAATCAATCATTTTTTTAAGGAGTCCTTAGCAACCATCGATAAAATGGTCTTTTTGGGGGAAGATATTTTATCGCCTTATGGTGGGGCATTTAAAGTAGCGAAGGATTTATCGGTGATTGCACCTGAAAAAGTATTTGCCACACCTATTTCCGAAGCTGCCATTGTGGGTATTTCCAACGGGTTGGCATTGAATGGCTTTAAGCCTTTTGCTGAAATAATGTTTGGTGATTTTATTACACTGGCATTTGATCAACTAATAAATCATGCCAGTAAATTTCACCATATTTTTAATAAAAAAGTTACCTGTCCGGTAGTGGTTCGTACACCTATGGGCGGCAGGCGTGGCTATGGCCCTACGCACTCTCAAACGCTGGATAAATTTTTGGTGGGTATTGATAATATAAAAACAATTGCCCTGAACACATTTTTTGATCCGGCCATTGTTTATAGTCAGGTATTGAAGGAGCAGCATCCGGTGATTGTAATAGAAAATAAAACCGATTATGGTAAAAAGATATTACTGCACGAGGAAGCAAATTTTGTGTATGAAATAAATGACGATGATTACCCGGTGGTAAAAGTTAGGCCTGCTACAGCCGTTCCTACACTTACCATTGTGGCTTATGGTGGTATGGCCAATTTGATAAACGATTTATTACGTTCCATTTTTGTACATACCGATTTTATACCTGAATTAATAGTGCCATGTATTATTTCACAATTGCCAGTTGAAACTATTTTACAATCGGTGCAGGTAACAGGTAAACTTGTTGTAATTGAGGAGGGGAGCAGCTTTGCAGGTATTGGGGCAGAACTGATAGCACAGGTGGTGGAAAGAACGACAGAGAAAATTATAACCAAAAGAATTGCTGCCATGCCGGTTCCAATACCATCGGTGCAATCGTTGGAATTGGCCGTTTTACCCGGCACTGAAAGAATTATTGAAGCCATCAAAATCCATTTTTTGTAATGCCGGTACTGCAACAAATAACCATTCCATTGCTTTCAGTTAACGATACAAGCCTTACAGTTGTAGCTATTTTATTTGCGCAGGG
>JAYTTM010000168.1:0-8659 GCA_043745055.1 Chitinophagaceae bacterium
GATGTTCTATTGAATTTATTAAAGTATCTGCAGGAAAAAACCATGAGGAAAACAGATGATTCAAAAGACATTATGCTGGACATAAGATTTATGGCAGCAAGTTGCGAAAACCTGTGGCATGCAACCCACAATAGCAAATTACTCGAAGACTTGTACCTCCGTTTAAATGATTTTTCTATTGAGGTAATGCCACTACGTAAACGCAAAGAAGATATATTGTTTTTTGCTAAACATTTTTTGGATATAGCCAATATTGCTACAGGAAAAGATGTTAAAGGATTTACACCAGAAGTAGAAACAATTTTAAAGAATCAACTGTGGAAAGAAAATTTAAGTGAGATAAAAAACCTGGTGTACAAAGCTGTATTACTTACATCAACGCAGTTAATTGAGGCAAGCTCCATACCAAAAGAAATTTACCTTACAGTTAAAAATGAATCAGCACCTAATTTGGGAAGATCAAGGTTTTTTTTTAATTAACTAATAGCATCTGGCTCAAGCCCCATTTTAGCTGCATACCTGGCAGGAAATTCTTGCTTTTTTCAGTAAAACCGGAGCTCCAAATCAATTGAAATAACTTATGCTTCCTAAAGCAATCGCATCTATAACAAAGACTATACTTCAGCCATTTTTGGCAGATGATTTAGTAACGAAATATGCAAAGGAAAAACCGCCGCTCAGGAGTGAATTGTTTTCTATAGAACAGTTGCAACTGTATGCAAAAACATTAGCAAACAATCATCCATTATCAACAGGACAACCAGCAGAACTACTACTGAAACGTCTGGCAGACAACGAAAGTTTACTTTTGGAAGTACATAGAATACTTACCGAGTCAGTAAAATCTAACCATAGAATAGTGCCCGCTGCCGAATGGCTGCTCGATAATTTTTACCTGATAGAAGAACAAATTTATACTGGCAAAAAACATTTACCCAAAGGGTATAGTAAAGGCTTGCCACAACTGTCAAAAGGAAAACTAGAAGGTTTGCCAAGGGTTTATGATATTGCGGTAAAAATTATTTCGCATAGTGATGGAAGAGTAGATTTGAAAAGCATCACCGGTTTTATTAAATCATATCAAACTGTAACTCCTTTAAAGTTAGGCGAACTATGGGCTGTACCCATCATGCTCAGGCTGGCTTTAATTGAAAACCTTCGCCGGTTGGCTACACAGATTGCCGCAGATATTTTAAATAAAAACCAGGCCGACTTTTGGGCTGATGAAATGATCAGCACTTCAGAAAAGGATCCCAAAAGCCTGGTGCTGGTAATTGCAGACATGGCAAGATCGAAACCCCCTATGGGAAGTGCCTTTGTTGCAGAATTAAAAAGACGATTGCAGGGAAAAGGAGCAGCATTGGCACTGCCGCTAAGCTGGATAGAACAACGGCTTTTAGAAAACGGCCTTACAAGCGATGAGCTTGTTCAGCTTGAAAATCAAAAGCAGGCCGCCGACCAGGTTTCCATCAGCAACAGTATTACCAGTTTGCGGTTTTTAAACACTACCGACTGGAGAGAATTTGTAGAAGATACCAGTGTAGTTGAACAAATTTTAAGAAGAGATATCGATCAGGTGTATGAAAAAATGGATTTTCATACAAGGGATAGCTACCGGCACTATATAGAAAATGTTGCCAAAAACAGCGAACTTTCTGAGGAGGAAGTTGCAAATCTGGTATTTGATCTGGCAAAAGAAAATACAGGTGATTTTCCTGGCAATCATATCGGCTATTTTCTTGCAGGAAAAGGAAGGCCACAAACTGAGAAAATTGCCGGGATGAAGTATTCCGCAGGAGATTATCTAAGGAAATTTTTCAATAAAGTTCCACTACTTATTTATGCAAGTTCTATTATTTTACTTTCTGTATTGTTTACTACTTTTTTAATAAACAATGGCATAAAAGAAGGGTTAAAACTATGGGTATTTTTTCTATTGGCAATTGTATGCTGGATAGCAACCAGCAGGCTGGCATCTACCATCATTAACTGGATTGCTACCATTACAGCAAAGCCTGCATTATTACCCAGGCTTGATTTTTCAAAGGGCATTCCTGCTAAATTCCGCACCCTGGTTGCAGTACCAACCATGCTCGGCAAAGTGAGTGATATTGATAGCTTAATAGAATCGATGGAAGTTAGATTTTTGGCAAACAGGGATATAAATCTTCAGTTTGCATTACTCACAGATTTTAAAGATGCTGACAGCCAAATGCTTCCGGGTGATGAAGCAATACTGCAGATTGCCAAAGATAAAATTGTTGAATTAAATAGAAAATATGGCAGTAATAACAATGAAACCTTTTTTCTTTTTCACAGACCAAGGAAATGGAATAACAAAGAAAAAAAATGGATGGGTTATGAACGTAAGCGAGGCAAGCTTAGCGACCTAAATTCATTGTTAAGAGGAAAAAACAGGGAAAATTTTATGCTGATTGTTGCTGATGAATCAGTATTAACTTCTATAAAATACATCATTACACTCGATACAGATACTTCGCTTCCAAGAGATGCAGCCTGGAAGATGGCGGGTACCATGGCGCATCCGCTCAACCAGGCTTTTTATTCTGCGGATAAAAAACGGGTAACGGATGGATACAGTATTTTACAACCAAGGGTATCTAATAGCTTACCGCTTTCTGAAAGTTCCATTTACGCAAAAATACATGGCAATGAGCCAGGTACCGACCCCTATACTAAAGCTATCTCCGATGTGTACCAGGACCTTTTTTTCGAAGGTTCTTTTATAGGAAAAGGCATTTACGATATTGATGCATTTGAACAGTCAATAAATCGCCGTTTTCCAGAAAACAGGATTTTAAGTCATGATTTACTGGAAGGCTGCTACTCAAGAAGCGGGCTGATGAGTGATGTGCAGTTATATGAAGAATACCCGGCAAGATATAGTGTGGATATGCAACGCCGCCACCGCTGGATAAGGGGCGACTGGCAGATTGCCAGATGGCTTTTCCCCATTATACCTACACTGGATAAAAGTTTTAATAAAAATCCACTTACACATCTCTCCCGCTGGAAAATTTTTGATAACCTGCGTCGTAGCCTGGTACCGCAGGCTTTATTGTTACTTCTGTTGTTTGGCTTCATCTTTTCAGGTTCTCCATTGTTTTGGACAATGGCTGTTTTAACAATAATTTGTCTTCCCTCCATTATAACTTTTACATGGGATACCTGTAGAAAACCAGGTGATATGGTGATTTTGCAACACCTTATTTTTTCAGCCCGTACTGCACTCAATAGTTTCTTTCTTCAATTCCTTGATTTTGTTTTGTTGCCCCATGAAGCTTATATTTATACTGATGCTATTATACGCACTAATTGGCGATTATGTATTTCCCGGAAAAATTTACTGGAATGGAATCCATCTACCCACACGGTAAAAAAAGTACCCAAAACATTGTTTTCATTTTATGCATCTATGTGGTTAAGTATTCTGCTGGCGATTGGTATTTTTTGTTACTTATTTTATTTTAATTACCCTGCTTTATTAGTTGCATTGCCGGCATTGGTTTTATGGCTTGCTGCGCCCTGTGTAGCCTGGAAAATTAGTTTACCAGTAGAAATTAAAAAGCCGGATCTATCGGCTAACCAGGAAAAATACCTCAATCAATTATCCCGTAAAATATGGTCCTTCTTCGAAGATTTTGTAACAGTTGAAGACAACTGGCTGCCGCCGGATAATTACCAGGTGCATCCATCTCCTAAAATTGCACATCGTACCTCTCCTACCAACATCGGTTTATCGTTATTGTCAAATTTATCAGCATACGATTTTGGATACATAGCTACAGAAAAGTTGATTGAAAGAACGGTTAACAGCGTTAACTCATTAAACCGGCTTGAAAAATACAGAGGGCATTTGTATAATTGGTACGATACTGTTTCTTTGCTCCCTTTAATTCCCAGATATATTTCCACAGTGGATAGTGGTAATCTTGCAGGTCATTTAATTACGTTAAAACAAGGTTTATTAT
This sequence comes from Chitinophagaceae bacterium, assembly GCA_043745055.1. Classification (GTDB taxonomy): domain Bacteria; phylum Bacteroidota; class Bacteroidia; order Chitinophagales; family Chitinophagaceae; genus Ferruginibacter. Next base: position 3,993 of record JAYTTM010000168.1, read on the forward strand.
CTATTGCAACCAATAAAATTTTTTCGTCAAATGCAATAGATGGATTGGCAACCACAGCTGGTTTATTGTATGAAACCAACAAAGAAATAATTGTGCTGCAACAGCTGGTTGATAGCATAGCAGCAATAGATCAATCAGCGCTCAACTCTTTACAAAATGTAAGAAAATGTTTAATTAGCCTGCAGGAATTTTACAAAAAACATATTTTATTGCTTACAGATTCGGAAAAAAGCGAAACGGCTACCTGGGCAAAAAAAATGGGCGATCAGCTGAATGATTTAATGAATGATCTTGCTGCTTCGGTACCATGGATTTTGCTGGATGAACAGCCAAAATTCGGGCATTTAACAGAAAAAGTTTCCCCTATTCCTACCCTTCAGTCGCTTTCCTTGATAGAACTGGATTTGCTACCATTAATCAGAACATCTCATAACGAAGAAAATACCATTGAAGAAAATGACTGGTTAAATGATTTTGCAACCGCCATTGTTAAAGCAGGCCGAAGGGCAAAAGAAAAAATCTTAACATTAAATAACCTGGCAGACCAGGTTTTAAAACTCTCCGATATTGAATATGATTTTTTATACGATCGCAGCCAGCACCTGTTATCTATAGGGTATAATGTTGACGAAGGCAGAAGGGATAACAGTTATTACGATCAGCTGGCATCGGAGGCAAGGCTTAGCACTTTTGTAGCAATTGCACAAGGCAAGCTACCACAGGAAAGTTGGTTTGCACTTGGCAGACAATTAACCAATGTGGGCGCTACACCCATATTGTTGTCCTGGAGCGGCTCTATGTTCGAGTACCTGATGCCCATGCTGGTAATGCCCAGCTACAACAATACTTTACTGGATCAAACACATCATGCCATTGTAGAAAAGCAGATAGATTATGGCAAAAAAAGAGGTGTGCCATGGGGTGTTTCGGAGTCGGGTTACAATATGGTTGATGCTAATCTTAATTACCAGTACAAGGCATTTGGTGTGCCCGGTCTTGGGTTTAAACGTGGGCTCGGCGAAGACCTCGTTATTTCGCCCTACTCTACCATAATGGCATTAATGGTATTACCGGAAGAAGCCTGTAAAAACCTGGAAGATTTGGCTGCTGAAGGATTTGAATCCAGTTATGGTTTTTATGAAGCCATTGATTATACCAGCTCCCGATTACCCCGTGGGCAGGAATTTGAAATCATCCGTTCATTTATGGTACATCACCAGGGCATGAGTTTATTATCACTGGCATACCTGTTACTGGATAAACCAATGCAAAAAAGGTTTGAAGCAGAGGTACAATTCCAGGCAACCCTGCTGCTGTTGCAGGAGCGTATTCCCCGGGTTGCTACCTTTTATTCACCCAGTGTGCATGTGGCAGATACCAGCCAGGTAGCAGATTATCAAATGCCCATGAGGGTAATTAACACGCCCAACACGGCGGTTCCGGAAGTGCAGCTATTATCCAATGGTAACTATCATGTAATGGTAACCAATGCTGGCGGCGGTTACAGCAGGTGGAAAGATTTGGCCCTCACCCGCTGGCGGGAAGACAGCACCTGCGACAACTGGGGTTCCTTTTGCTTTATCAGAGATATGGATACCAGGGCTCTTTGGTCGGGTGCTTACCAGCCAACTTTGCAGGAGGGTGATCAATACGAAGCGGTGTTTTCTCAGGGCAGGGCCGAATTTCGTAAAAAAGAATACCAACTGGAAACCCATACAGAGATTGTAGTTTCTCCGGAAGATGATGTAGAGTTGCGGAGGATACGAATTACCAACCGGAGCAAAAGAAAACGAACCATTGAAATTACTACCTATGCAGAAGTAGTGCTGGCACCTGCAGCTGCAGACGCAGCCCATCCTGCATTCAGTAATTTATTTGTACAAACCGAAATACTGGAAAACCGCAATGCCATTATTTGTACAAGAAGACCCCGTTCAGAAAATGACCAAACGGCCACTATGTTTCATTTAATGAAAGTACATCATGCCCACGTGCAGGGTATATCTTATGAAACCAGCAGAGCAAACTTTATTGGCCGGGGAAACAGCATTCACGAACCAGCTGTGTTTACTAACAGGGATCCACTTTCCGGCACACAGGGTTCGGTGCTTGACCCCATCATTGCTATTCAATATAGGTTTGTGATTGAACCACAGGGCTATGCAATAATTGATATGGTTACCGGCATTGGCGATACAAGGGAAACCTGTAATAGCCTGGTGGAGAAATACCAGGACCGCCATCTTGCCAACAGAGCTTTTGAGCTTTCATGGACACATAGCCAGGTAGTGCTAAGGCAAATAAATGCAACAGAATCAGAAGCTCAATTATACAGCCGCCTTGCTGGGGCAGTAATATTTGCCAACCCTTCTTTAAGAACCGACCCGGAGATTATTGTTCAAAACCAACGAGGGCAATCAGGATTGTGGAGTTATGCTATTTCGGGTGATTTGCCCATTGTTCTATTAAAAATTGAAGATTCCGAAAATATTGAACTTGTGCAGCAAATGGTGCAGGCACATGCTTACTGGCGTTTGAAAGGTGTAATGGTAGACCTTGTAATATGGAATGATGACCATGGAGGATACAGGCAATTATTGCAAAACCAAATACTTGGATTGATTGCACCAATGGTTGGCGCCGAAGTAAAGGAACAACCCGGTGGCATTTTTATCCGCTCTACCGACCAAATATCAAATGAAGACCGAATCCTGTTTCAGTCAGTAGCAAGAATTGTTATTTCAGATAGCCAGGGCACGCTGGAAGAACAAATAAAACGAAGACATAAAGTAAAATCTATTGTACCTTATTTTAACCCGCAAAAGTTTTTTCCAACTTTATCAACCCCCATTCCTCCTGCAACACAGCTTCTTTTTCCTAATGGATATGGTGGGTTTTCCGGCGATGGAAAAGAATATATCATTAATTCTACAACAGATAAAGTAACGCCAGCGCCGTGGATAAACGTACTTGCCAACCCAAACTTTGGCACCATTGTTTCAGAAAGCGGGCAATCCTACACGTGGATAGAAAATGCACATGAATTTAGATTAACGCCCTGGAATAATGATCCGGTTACTGATCTGTCCGGTGAAGTTTTTTACATAAGAGATGAAGAAAGTGGTAAATTTTGGTCACCAACACCGTTGCAATGCCGCAGTAAATTGCCTTACATAACCCGTCATGGTTTTGGCTACAGTGTATTTGAACATATGGAAGATGGCATACATACAGAAGCAACCATATTTGTAGATATTGAATCTGCTGTAAAATTTACCAGCATAAAATTCCATAACCAATCATCAAGACAACGACGCCTTTCTGCCACCGGGTATATTGAGTGGGTGCTGGGAGATCAGCGTTCAAAATCATTAATGCACATTGTAACCGAAGTAGCACCCGACAGCGGTGCGCTGCTTGCAAAAAATTCATACAATACTGAATTTGGCAACAGGGTAGTTTTCTTTGATGCAGATGGACTTTTTAAAAGCTACACAACAGATAGGGCAGAATTCATCGGCCGCAATGGTACATTAAAAAATCCTGAAGCCATGAATAAGGCCAGGCTGCTTGGAAAGTCTGGTGCGGCAATGGATCCCTGTGCCGTATTACAGGTTCCATTTGATATTGCTGCCGGAGAAGAACATACGATTGTATTTCGCCTCGGCGCTGCAAAAGATTCAATTGATGTTGCAAGCCTAATCTCTCAATTTAAAGGAACTGATGCTGCCCTGCAATCGCTGAAAGCGGTAAAAAAATACTGGAATAAAACATTGGGTAATCTGCAGGTATCAACACCAGATCCTGCCATCAATATTCTTGCAAACGGATGGCTTACCTACCAAACAATTGCCAGCAGAATATGGGGCCGCAGCGGATTTTATCAATCTGGCGGTGCATTTGGTTTCAGGGATCAGTTGCAGGATGTTGGTTCATTATTATACACCGATACTGCATTGGTAAAAAAGCAATTGCTATTGTTTGCATCCCGTCAGTTTAAAGAAGGTGATGTGCAACACTGGTGGCATCCACCTGCAGGCAGAGGTGTACGCACCACCTGTTCGGATGATTATTTGTGGCTGCCTTATGTACTTTCAAAATATGTACATCATACCGGCGATTTAACTATCCTCGATGAGCCAGTAGGGTTTTTGGAAGGCAGGTTATTAAATTCCGGTGAAGAGTCAAATTACGATTTGCCCATCCGCTCCAATCATTTTGAAAGCATGTACAATCACTGCATAAAATCTATTTTATTTGGATTAAAATTTGGTGAGCACGGCCTGCCGCTAATGGGCAGTGGCGATTGGAATGACGGCATGGATAAAGTAGGGCAGCATGGAAAAGGTGAAAGCGTTTGGCTGGCCTTTTTTCTTTACGATGTGCTGGTACGTTTTGCCGCTATTGCAAAACTTAAAAACGATGAAAACTTCAGCAGCAAATGCAGTATGGAAGCCGAAAGGTTGCAGATAAATATTGAAAAAAATGCCTGGGATGGCAAATGGTACCGCCGTGCCTATTTTGATGATGGCACGCCACTGGGCTCCACCACAAATGAGGAATGCCGCATAGATTCCATTGCACAAAGTTGGTCGGTTTTGTCCAAAGCTGGCGGTTTGCAACGTACCCAAATGGCAATGGAAGCAGCTAATTTATACCTTGTTGAC
>JAYTTM010000169.1:0-2358 GCA_043745055.1 Chitinophagaceae bacterium
TACCAACCTGATGCCGGTAGTAATTGATGCAGTAGAGAACTACTGCACCCTTGGTGAAATATCAGATGAATTGAGAAAGGTATTTGGAGAGTTTAAATAGAAAAAACACCCGACTATAAATTAGTTGAACTTGGCAGGATGATCTATCAAAAAAGTGAAAGTGACGAGATAAAAGGTTTTAAATTTTAAGTAAGGCCGGAATGGTAAATGGATGAATTTCACCATTGACCATTCACCATTTACAAAACTGTCAGTTAGACGAAGCTCTTTTTATCTTCATTTTCCCAAAGCGATTTTTCACTTCATCAATGGCTTTGTATAAATCGCTTTTTCGCTCAGCGTTGCAAAATAAATTAGTTTGTACAGCATCCTGTGTTAATTCGCTTAAACGTACGCCCAGCAATCGAATGGGCTTTCCTTTTTTATATAATTTATTGAAAAGATCTTTTACCACGGGTATTAGCTCATCATCTGCACAGGTAAAAGAAATGCTGGTTTGGCGGGAGGTAGTTTCAAAATCAGGGTATCTTATTTTAATGGCAACACATCCAGCTACTTTTCCATCCTGCCTTAATTCAAAAGCAATTTTTTCTGTTAAACGTACCAACTCACTCATTAAAAAAATAAGATCGGTTTTATTTTCATCAAAAGTATTTTCGCTGGAGATTGATTTGGCCTCGTGGTATTGTACCACTTCGCTGTTATGAATACCAAAACTTTTTTGCCACAAATCAATCCCCCATTTACCCAGTCTTTCTTCCAGCGCAGCCTGTGTGTTGGCATTTACATCTCCAATGATATAGATACCCATCGATTTAAGTACAGCATGTGTATGCTCCCCTACCCCTGGTATTTTATCAACAGCAAGCGGTGCCAAAAATTCTTTTTCTTTTCCAAAAGGTATTTGCAGATAGCCATTGGGCTTTGCTTCGTTGGTGGCAATTTTAGCCATCATTTTATTACAGGAAAGTCCGAAGGAAATAGGCAGCTGTGTTTCATCCATTATCTCTTTTCTTAAATCAATGGTCCATTGCAGGGGATTAAAAAATTTATCCATACCGGTAAGGTCAAGGTAAAATTCATCGATGGATGACTTTTCAAAAAGCGGTGCTTTAGCAGCAACAATTTGTGTAACCCAGCGGGAGAAGCGGCTGTATTCGCTCCTGGTACCTTTTACTACAATTGCCTGCGGACAAAGCTGCATGGCCTGCCTGGATGGCATCCCGGAATGGATACCAAATTTACGGGCTTCGTAGCTGCAAGCTGCTACCACGCCTCTTTCGCTGCCACCTACAAATACAGGTTTGCCTTTCAAATCAGGATTGTTCAATATCTCAACAGACACAAAAAAAGAGTCTAAATCAAAATGGGCTACTATGCGTTGAGGAGTTTTTTTCACTACACTAATTTACAATAATTTTTACCGGTAAATATCCAGTAAACCATCCGGCAGTTTTACAAATACTTTCCGGTTTTTTTTATCAATTTTTTCGAGCGATGCTTCATGAATGGGTATCAGCGCTTCTTTACCATCCAATAGTATAGCACATAGTAACTGGTGTGGTTGTTCAATTACTTCAACAATCTCTCCCAAATCTTCCCCGTTATTTATCATACTAAAACCCAGCATGGATATAGGAGCTGATGCAGCAGTAAATTTCTTAAAGTCTTCTGCAGTGAGCCATACTTCTTTGGGTGTTAATTTTCTGGCAGCCTCTTTGGTAACAATCCCATCAACCTGCACATATACTTCAGCATCGTTTTTTATAGAAGTGCCCGTAATAAAATACGGCATAAAATTATCAGCACCTTCTTCCAGGAAAAAAGTTTCCAGGCCTTTTAAAGTTGTTTTTTTACCAATACTATGTTGCAACACCAATTCGCCTTTTAAGCCAAAGCTGGCAGCTAGTTTTCCTATTTTAAAGTATTGAGCCATGGGGGAATGTTGAAGGTTGTTGAAAAGAGTTTAGTAATTGTGAGAAGTTAAATGTTGTTGAAATTGGTTGAAAATGGGTTAACAATTGGGAGATTTTGTACGCTGTTTAAAATGGTTGAAAATGGTTTATTAATAGTTTAGCAAGTACTAACTAGTTAAATTTTGTTAAATGCTGTTGAACACAATTTAATATGGAAAGTTACGGCATAAAAAAAGCAATTCCGAAAAACGAAATTGCTGAAAAGATGTAACCTTACAGAGGTAATTATTCGCCTGTTTTGGTTTCTTCTTCTGGAGTTGCTGCGGTCTCTGCAACAACTACTACTGGTGCTTCTGCAACTTTCTTTACTACCGGAATGTTGCGGCTATCCTGGCGGGCTTTTTTATGAGCTCCGGAACGCTTGGCAATGTGAGCATCATGC
>JAYTTM010000170.1:0-2357 GCA_043745055.1 Chitinophagaceae bacterium
GTCTTTTTGCTGTTACCTTTTACTTATATATCTTTATTGGGCAGCGGTTGTGGGCTGGACGTTAAAACGTCCAGCCCTGCGGCAAGCCCTGATCGTTGTACGTAAGTTTTTTACCCAAATTCCAACTGACATTATTCATCAATTATGGCAATATATAAAATAGACAAAAAATATGTTTGCAGACATAAGATTCTTGAATACTTATATTTAAAAATTAAGTTTGAGCCTTTGCACAATATTAATTTATTGAAGTCGAAATCTTCTTTTGTTGAAATGGCTAATAATTTAAAATTAGATGCAATGTATTTACGAGAATGCCACCAAGGTTTCCATACATTTGAAAAAGACCACGTGGCATGTTTTAATGAAGGAGACAATTTTATTATCGGTATTACTGAACCTGGCATAAATGCTTATTTAGACAATTACTGGATTAGAGAAGGACATAAAGAACTTAATGAACGAATTTACGAAAAGACAAAATGGTCAGTTCCTTTAATAGCTTTAATAATTACAGTTTTATCTCTATTATACTCAGTAAATACAGTACGAGATATACACATAAAAATAGAGCAGTTAGAAGAAAAATATAAAACGTTAGACCAGTTAAAAAAGCATTAACGCTTGACCAAAAAAGAGCATTATGATTCATTGACTTAAACCTACGTACAACAAAGGTATTGCCACTAGCAGGGCTTGACGTTGTTATCTTCGGCTGCTGTTCGCTTATCGGCAGCGGTTCGGGCTGGACAAGCATCTTTGAACTTTTGTTTGTTATCATTATCATTTGTTTTTTATTGTGCTTTGGTTATGGTCAGACACAGCATTTATCCCTGCCATCGGCAATACCCTATCGTTGTACGCAATTTTTTCGGCAGCGACTATCTTTCAATACTACTACCGAACAGTGCTTTGAGAGTTACAAAATTTGATACCCAATATCAAGTTTAAACATGAGGTAAAATTTTGAATGACAAATAAAAAAAGAAAAAACGTAATCGGCAAAATCATAACTGTTCTCTGCGGACTAATACTTTTATATGCATTTATAAATTCAATCATTGCAGACATACTCATAAAACGGAATGGGAACTGCATTAAAGCTTTTATTTCTAGAGAAACATTAGGAGGAAAAACTGCTCCTTCTTTAGGTTATAGATTTTTCGTAAACTCTACTATTTATAATGGACTTATGTCAAAGGATGATATACACAATATTGGTGACAGTGTTTGTGTGGTTTATTATGTCAACTTTCCAGACTTTAATCGTCCAGTCTCATATTTCACTTCAAACAAACTAAAGTGTGACTGTAAATAGTTTCATTTATCGACCTTAAATTCCCTTTAACTAAAGTGTCGTAAAACTGCGTACAACAAAGTGGGTTTGGCATTAGGCTGGCAAGACGTTGTTCTGCTCGGGCATCAGTTTTTCAATTTGGCGTTTGTACGGGGCTGGACAAGCATTGCTGAACTTTAAGTTGTAACCTTTTACTTTTATATCTTTACTATGCAGCGGTTCCGGGGCTGGACGTTAATAATTGCCAGCCCATCGCCAAGCCCTGTCCGTTAGCGGTAATTTTTCCAGACGTCTTTAATTACGCAAAGAGTTTTATATTTGACTATATTTCAAAAACATGACAACGAGAGAAAATATATTATCTATACTTAAAACTCATAAGTATGAGTTATCTAAATTTGGTGTATCAGACATTGGACTATTTGGTTCATATCTACATAACAAACAATCAAGTAAAAGTGACATTGATTTACTAATTGACTTTGAGCCTGAAAAAGAAAATTTTGATAATTATATGGCTGTGTATGACATTTTTGAAAATCTCTTTAAAAATGAGAGAATTGAAATTGTAACTAAAAATGGCTTGAGTAAACATATTGGACCCAAAATATTAAATGATGTAATTTATGTCTAAAGAGCCGATTGAATTTTTAAAACATATTGCAGATGAATGTGCTTACTTGCTTTCTGTAAGTAAAGACTTATCGAAAGACAATTTTTTGGATAATGAAACTCTGAAAAGAGCTGTTATAAGAAGTTTAGAAATCATCGGTGAAGCTACAAAGAAAATACCTGCCGACTTTAAAGTTAAATGGAATTTGATACAATGGAAAAATATGGCAGGCATGAGAGACCGTCTAATTCATGATTACATGGGGGTTAATTATTCCATTGTTTGGGACGTATTTAAAAACAAAATCCCTGTTTTATATGAACAGATTATTAAAGTTCTAAACCACGACAAATAAAACTACCGCTAACATTTAGAACAATAGCCGAAAGCCCCACATAAAAACCCCCGCGTGCGAATACTGCCTGCGGGGCTTTTGGTTATTGTTTG
>JAYTTM010000171.1:0-2355 GCA_043745055.1 Chitinophagaceae bacterium
AAACAATAAATCATCTACGGGTAATTTTAGTTTGTTTTTTAAAGCGATATTTTTTTTCGCTTCCTACTTAGCATTGTATGTACACCTGGTTTATTTCACGCCTTCGGCATGGCTGGCTGTGCTTGAATGTTTACTGATGGGGGGATTTACAGCTGCCATTGGCTTTAATGTAATGCACGACGGTGGCCACGGTAGTTTTAGTAAAAATAAGCTCGTAAATAAGCTGGCTGCTTTTTCAGTAAATTTTTTGGGCGCAAGTCACATAATGTGGAAGATGAAACACAACATCATCCACCATACCTATACCAATATCGATGGTGTAGATGATGACATTGAAATTAAACCATTCCTCCGTATGTGCAGTACACAAAAGCGTCATAAGCTGCACAGGTTTCAGCACTATTATGTTTGGTTTTTGTACACATTGCTGCACCTTATCTGGGTTTTTCAAACAGACTATAAAAAATATTTCTCAAAAAAAATTGGTTCTGTTGCGTTAACCAAAATGAGCATGAAGGAGCATATTGGATTTTGGGGTGCTAAAATTGGATACGCCATCCTGTTCATGGTAATCCCCATTATAAAACTGGGGTTTTTTAAATGGTTAATTGGTTTCTTAATTGTAAGTATGGTAACCGGTTTTGTGATCAGCATAGTTTTTCAGCTGGCACATACGGTGGAGCATTTAGAGTTTCCTGTTCCTGAAGTATTAACACAAAAAATTGAAAATGAATGGGCAATTCACCAGGTACAAACCACAGCAAATTTTGCTACTAAAAATAAGTTTTTGAGCTGGCTGGTTGGTGGATTGAATTTTCAAATTGAACATCACCTTTTTCCTAAAATTTCACACATACATTATCCTGCCATCAGCAAAATTATCAAGCAAACCTGTGCAGATTTTAATATTCAATATGTTGAATTTAAGAAAATGCGCCATGCAGTTGTATCACATGCAATGTACCTGCGTAGAATGGGCAAGGCAATTGCTTAATATAACATCTTAATAATTTTATTTTTAATGCCTTTGTAGTTATTAGCACAAAGGCATTTTTTATTTTATATGCTTTTAAATATTAAAACATGGAACAACTCGACTGGCATAATAAGCACCAAAAATCTTTAACTACTGGCGATAAAATAGCAGATTTAGTATCCAACGGAATGGGTTCCTGGAAGTTTATTATCTGGCAAACTATTATTGTGGCAGTATGGATGGTACTCAACATTATTGGTTTTATAAAACATTGGGATGCCTATCCGTTTATATTGCTCAACCTTATTTTTTCTACCCAGGCAGCCTATGCAGCGCCCATTATTATGATGAGCCAAAAAAGGCAAACAGACCGGGACAGGGTGCAGGCGCAGGAAGATTACAGCACCAATATTGAAGCAAAAAAGGAAATTGAAGCATTACAACTACATCTAAGCAAACTGGAGATTGAGAAACTAGATAAGATTATTCAGTTACTGGAAGCCAGGCAGCCATTGAAAGCCGATTGATAGTATTCAGGAAAAATAAAAGCGCTTAAAAATTACAGGCAAGTAGATGTTATAAAACAGCTGCCGGTTTTTACACTGCCTCAGATTGCGTAAATTGCGGCACAAATACGAAATGATGATTGAAGAAAAGAGCCTGAATTTTATAGAAGAAATAATTGAAGAGGATTTAAAAAACGGAAAATGCACATCCATCCTTACCCGTTTTCCACCGGAACCCAATGGATATTTACATATTGGCCACGCAAAAAGTATTTGTTTAAATTTTGGCATTGGCCTTAAGTACAGCGGCCAAACCAATTTACGCTTTGATGATACTAACCCCACCAAAGAAGAAACAGAATATGTTGACAGCATTAAGGAAGACATTCAATGGCTTGGCTTTACCTGGGCCAGGGAATTGTATGCCAGTGATTATTTTGATCAACTGTATTTATTTGCAGAGAAGCTGATTGAAATAGGATTGGCTTATGTAGATGATTCCACGGCAGAAGAAATTGCAGCCTTAAAAGGTACTCCCACTACACCCGGAACAGATTGCTTGTACCGCAGCAGAAGTATTGAAGACAATCTGCAATTATTCAGCGAAATGAAGGCCGGAAAATACCAGGATGGAGAAAAGGTGTTGCGTGCAAAGATTGACATGGCAGCTAACAACATGCACATGCGTGACCCTATTATTTACCGTATTAAACATGCCCCCCACCACCGTACCGGCGATACCTGGTGCATTTACCCCATGTACACCTACGCCCACCCGCTGGAAGACGCGGTGGAAGGCATCACGCATTCAATTTGTACGCTAGAGTTTGAAGACCAACGCCCGTTCTATAACTGGGTTCTGGAAAAGCTTGC
>JAYTTM010000172.1:0-2351 GCA_043745055.1 Chitinophagaceae bacterium
GTTTGTGGGTACCTGCATAAAAATGCATTGTGTACATCAGATTTTTAAAACCTGTAATGGGATCTTCAGCCGGCAATTGCACATCCTGATCCCAGCGTGGCGAGCCTACTAATATAATATTGGCTGTATCAATTGCACGGATGGTGCTGATTAAATCAATGGAATATGCTTTTACCTGAGGCCAGGTTTCATAATCCGGCTCATTATACAATTCATAAATAATATTGGGGTAGCCGTGGTATTTAGTGGCCATGGTTTTAAAGAAAGCCCTTGCCTCATTTAAATTAATATTGTGGCTGTGCCAGTCGATGATGACATAGATGCCTTCTTTGATGGCAGCATCAACCACCGTTGTTATCAACTTCATTGACTTTGCAGAATCCTGTAAGTATCCATTATCGGGTTCTACCCCAAGTGCAGCCCTTACTACCGAACAGTTCCAATCTTTTGCCAAAGTGCTTACCACACCTGCTGTATAAAACTTTGGATGAAAACAACTCCAGCCAAAACTCATTCCATTTAATACAACGGCTGTATTATGCTCATCTGTTAATTGTGTACCAACTACTTTTAGCTGCCCATGAATTTTTACTGGTTGGGCATTGATGCTAAGCATACCGCTGCTGGCTAAAAAAAATACGATTATTAATTTCATAATTATTTCTTTGTTTTAGTATTTTCTTTTTTAAATGTATACATGTTTGGCAAATCTTTTTCAAACAATGTAGATGGGTCATTGTAAAAATTTAAAAAATCTGGCACACTGCTATGTCCGGGAAATGGCGCATAATAATGTGTTGCACTTGTTGCATCATTTCTCCATACCAGCACATAGGCCAAATGTACTTTTGAGGATTTTAATGCTTTCAATAAAGTTTCTGTCCACCAGCTTGTATTTGGAATTGACTCCAGCCCGGTCTCTGTAAAAGCGGCCAGTTTATTGGCTTTTATGGCGTAATCAGAAACGATTTTTAATTTTTTTATCCCGGCTGCTGTATCATATTTTCCATCCCTGCCCCAATCTCCATAGTTATCAATACCAACCATATCCACCCAGTCATTTCCTGGATATCTTTCCAGATATTTCTCTATTGTATTGAATCTGTTATCCGGCGAAAATGCATAAATAAAATTATGTACACTGAGGCTATCCCGCAAATAACTTACCGTAAACTTCCAGAGTGTGGTAAAGTCCTGCACGGTACAATGGCCACTACCCCACCAAAACCAATCGCCATCAAACTCATGAAATGGCCTGAAAATAATGGGTACTAATTTTCCGTCTTTTCCTTTTACAGCCTTTGCAACTTCAGCAATATTTTTTAAAATACTTTTATACTTTTCATGGTAGCTTCCGCCGGGAATTATATATCTAACCGCAGCTATAACTCCCGAATCTTTCCAATAAAAATCAGTAGCGGATACCGGGTTGTTAAAATGCCAGGAGGCTGTAACAACGCCTCCATTATTATAGGTGGCTTCTATGTACTTTTTTAAATGTGCTTTTGTATTTTGAATCTCGGCATCTGGTTTTCCTGACAGGCCGCTAAAGTCAACTCCAATAACAGCCGGATTACTACCTGTTACAGACTTTACATCCGACTTGTCTTCTTCTCCACTCCAGCCATGCCCATATTCCATTGCATGCTGATGACCGAAAAGAATATGTTGTTTGGAAAGTTGATGAAGGTTGTAACACAATGCCTTTGTTTCGGTGGTTGCTTTTGCATCTATCAACCTAACTTTTTGCTGGCTAATGCAACAATTTACTTGTAACAGCAAACTGGTTATGATTATGATTTTAAAATACTTTTTCATTGGCTAATCATTATAAAAACTTCCTGCATTACAATCTCATTTTATTTTTAAGGAGACAAATTACGCCTCTATAAAAAAGCCATCCCCGTAAAAGAGATGGCTTTTAACTTTCACACGAAAAATCTATATCAATTATTTATCAGCAATTTTATTAATTCAATCCCATGTCATCAACATAGATAATATAATCGGGGCCTGCAACGCCACTGTATTCTTTAAGGTACAGATGCGTTAAAGTAGTAGCTGCAGAAATATCAGAAAGTGGAATGGTATAATCCGTCCATACACCTTCAACTATATCGATCGTTTTTCCATCCTGTTCATTAAATCCAATATTCACCCGCTTTCCAGCTGTTCCCGGACCTCCAAAAATTGAAATTTTAAAAGTGGTGTAGGCAGCAAGTGGAATTGTTGCACCACCCAGTTGGTAAGGAACACCCCACTGTGGCGAGTAAGTTATTTTAAGCGATTTTGCGCCCGTTCTTACGGGAGTAGTATTTGCCTGATCAACGCTTCCACCCCAGCCGCCACCA
>JAYTTM010000173.1:0-8623 GCA_043745055.1 Chitinophagaceae bacterium
TAAACACATTCATTTGCCGAAAATAAATACCATTGATGCCATAAAATTAAAGATTGATGAACATGGCTATAAAACCAAAGGATTTAGAATCCATTATTGGCAGCAAAGGCAATGTATCTTCGATTCTTTCTGGCAGAAGGGCAATAACCTTAAGACGGCACAAAAGCTAAAAAATTATTTGCAGTTGCCAGCCGAAATATTTTTACATATGGCTGCTAAGATTGGTATCAAATCTCAAAAGTGATTTTTATACATATTGAAATTCTGCCACCAATTAAAACAAAAAACTCTTACAAGTTAGTACCAGTAAGAGTTTTATTGATTTAAGACGCTGTAGGGGGAGGGATCGAACCTCCACGAGGCAGTTAGTTGTAGCACAAAGTTGAGTGGTCGACCCTGGTCGGTTTTACATTGCTGCAAAATCGGCTCTATGCTATATTTATTCTGTTATCCTCACCCCCGAGACAAGAGGGCATGTCTGCCAAAAATTTCATCACCCCACAATATTATTAATTAAATAATAATTTGAAATGCAAACATAACAAGAAATGCCTTTACATTGAAAATATTTTACTAATTAATTTTAAATTATAGAAATTAACTAAATATTAATATTTTTTATTAGAATAAAATTAATTTATTAAATAGATTTTTTTTGAAGGTCTATGAAAGTTATCAGAATATGAACTTTATATAAACCGGTTAAAATATATTGCTTTGTATTGATATTGTGGAAAAAGGGGACAGGCGAAGCCAGTAATTAACATGCTAAACATTATATTAACATTAAAAAAGGATTAAAATCAGTATCAGGATATAATTTGTTAGTTGAAAAACAAAGAATTAAACTTCTTAGGAAAAAAGTTTAGGAAATTTTCTTGTGCCTTTGTCTCTTGAAAAATAAACTCTTCTAGTGGTTTAGTACGCTCTGCCATCATATTATAACCAAGAGTTGGAAGATTGATTTTTAGTGATTGATATTTTAATGAAACTGAATTTTCCTTATATGCAACCGAAGGTTCACCAATCAAGCGCACGCTTCCATCCATATCAACCATCGTTTTTTCAAGCTTAATACATGAATAATTAGCTGTCAGTTGTTTTAAAATATCAATTTCCATTTCATTAATTATAGCTGGCTTCGATTTCCAGTAAATAACATTTAAGATTCCTGGAATTTTTTTTAATGATTCAATTTCATTTTCATAAACAAATACAAAAACGTAACAATTGAAAAGCGGCTGATAAAAATCTTTTTTAATATTTGATTTTATATTATCTGCTTTAACAATTGGGCAAAAATTTTCAATTCCTTTTTTAATAAGCGCTAAGGCTACTTTTTTTTCTTTCTGTGGCTGTGTATAAACTGCATACCAATTACGGGTCATCTGCTGATTTTTTTTGAGTGAAAAAATGCAGTTTTTCAAGTAAGGATTAGATCGGTTTTTTTCGAAGGAAGCAGGTTTTTTTATAATTCTTATTTTGGATAGTCAAAAGGATACCCTTTGAATTCAATAAGATAGTGGAATTACAAACTTACTGCTTAAATGATAAAGTTTAAATAGATTTTTAAATTTATTCAATAGATAAAATCTATATAGTTGGCCTATTGCTAATAAATTGGCTTCAAATTAGTGATATTTAATTAAATATTAATTTGTAGCTGGTGTTTTGTCAAGCCTGAGTTGACAATTGTGAATATCCAATGGTTAATCGGTTACTTTTGGGCATTCACCACCCGATATATCGAATCCCAAATCGATACGTCATTTTATTATTAACATAGCACGAGCCTCATTCCTTAATTTATTTTACTGATTCTAAAAAACTCAATCACTGCATCATAAAAAGTAACTCTATTTAATTCTATTGAAAATTATATTTTTGAAAAAACTATTTATGGAACAAACAACATTGGGAATTGGAACCCGGCTGCAGCACACCTCTTGCAGTCCCTTTTTCCGAATTGAATATTGTTGTTTCATTGCCAGATAAAAAGCCATACCCATCATCACTACAATCGATTGGTAATCATATTAAGTCGGCAAGACTCACTAGAGGGATTCTTATTAAAGATGTTATTGCTGAAATTCATATTGATCGGGAAACGCTTAGGGGTTGGGAACTTGGTTTATTTGAACCACACGTTTCTCACTACCCTAAGATCGTGAACTTTCTAGGTTATATCCCATATCCAAATCAAGATGAAACACTTGCAGAAAAAATTAAAAATTATCGATACAAATACGGGTTGACTCAAAGAGGATTTGCAGAACTTTTACAAACTAACTGCTCCGTAGTATGGCAATGGGAAAGTAATTGTAGACCTCCGATTGATAAAACAAGAGAGCGAATTTTGGATTTAATTAATAACTCCTAACTAATTCATAGCATATATTTGTTTTGAAAATTAAAAAATATGAATGAGAATTTGCATTTAGGAATAGGAACACGACTTCAACACACGCAAATGGGGCCAGGTGTTATTGTCGGAATTAGGTATGCCACGTATCTTATTTCTTTTATAAATCACGGTGTAAAGGAAATTGATAAAACTGACACAAACCTGGAAGAAGTTATTCCGGAAAATGTAACACCAGAAATTGAAACGCATTCAGAAGTTGAGAAATCATTGTTGAAAATTCTTAATTTATGGGGAGGGCTTACTGAAACGGTACCCTTGGGTGACAAATGGGTTGGTGGAACATTGTTCTTGCAGACTTCTGATAAAACATTAAAACCAAAAGAAATTCCGATTGCAGATTTCTTTCATAAAATTGTTATGCTACGAGATAGACTTAGGGTATTGGAACAAAATATAAATAGCAATAAAAAATTAAATGATGAAGAAAAAATAAACATCCAGCAATATATTACTCGATGTTATGGTTCACTTACTACGTTTAATGTTTTTTTTAGGAATAAAGAACAGTGGTTTGTAGGAGAGAAGGGAGGAAAAGACGAATAGTTTTTTTTCGCAATTAAAACACTTTGAGTAATTATTTTTTCTTTTAATTTCCATGTTGTACCCCCCGCTTTCTATATTTTCATGCCATTCAAAGTAAAACTTCGATAAGTTCCTTGAAAAAAATCATGAACTTGGGCATATTCATGCGGAAGTTGTTACAAGGTTAAACCTATGTATTCAAACAATTTGCAGTTTGGAATGGAGTGAAAATATTCCTAATTATCCCCGACCAATGCGTTATTAAATTACTTGTGTATTATGCTTTTGATAGTGGGTTTACGCTTTAGGGTAAGTTTAAGGAATATCTATGATCAACAACAATGGGTTAAAAATTCTTAGGTTGAATTCAATGACTTAAAATCTTTATGGAATATTAGTTAAAAGTGTTTCCATATGGAAGGACTTTTGTTACACCCCTGAATTTTTTTTATATAATGTATTGATGACAATCCTTAGAAAAACGCCTTACTTTAAGAATCATAATTATATTTTCAAGAAACAGCTTAAAAAATTTGAAATACTGATTAGACTGAGTATATTAGGTATTAAATTGTAAATCTAAGTTTTTCCTATTTAAGTTTAAAATAGCAATATTATTCAGCAAACTCGTAATCAATTCTAATAAGGTCGAAGTATTTACATGCTTAATTTCACGTAATTTACTAATTGAAATAAAACCATTAAATTGAATAATGGATATTGAAACGATATGTTTGTTTAGTAGGGCTTATTAATTTTCTCTTGATCTAAAATGTCAGCTTATTTAAATGATTGAAGATGAAACCTGCTTACTACTTACTATTTTTTTTGGGAATCGGTTCATCTTTATTTGGTCAAATTAATCTTTTACAAAACGGAAACTTTCAGACACAAAATGTTGGTTGGAATACAACCGGGAATGTTTTTTATGGGAACCTTAATTTACCAAATTGTAATAGTTGTCCAGGATATGCTTATACTGCTAGTACATTTAATGGAAATGTAGGAAATAATTATTCAGGCCAATTAACACAAATCATAAATATACCATCCAGTACAACTAGCGCAACCTTTAATTTCTATCGGCAAATCACAACAAATGAAGTCACTACTACTATTGCGTATGATTTTTGTTTTGTTCAAATCCTGGATGCATCAACAAATACTATTTTATGGTCTCGATCTCCAGTCTTATCAAATCTTGATAAGACAACTGGATATGTAAATGAAGCATACTCGTTACCGCCTTCTGTTTATGGAAAAACCGTCAAAGTACAAATTTCAGTTTATAGTGATAATGCAAAACCAACTACTTTTAACTTTGATGATATAAGTCTTAATGTAACAACATCTTGTATTACCTGGCTCAATGGAATTCATCCTTCCGATCCAATTGTGGATTCCGCTATGGAGGCATTGTGCAGTTATGGTATTATTCCTTCAAATCAAAGTGCAGTAAATGGTCAAATAACAAAATTAGAGGTGGCAAAGTTTTTAGGAACTGCATTGCTCGGAAATAACAATTTAGCTTTTCTTGATAACTTTCCCAATTTATACCCAGCCGTAGAGTCTCTTTCATCTTTGGCTGACCAAAGGGCTATTAAATTAATGCTTTATTTAGAGTATAAGGATAAAGGGTTTCCTCCTTCCGGTAAAAGCGATGACATCTCGCCTTTCCCAAGAGAATATTTTTATGGGAGTTATTATTCATCTGTTAATAAGAGCGATGCCATAAAAGCTATACTCGAAACATGGGATTTAGCCCCATCAATGTTTAATTATAATCCCGCCGGTACAACTTTTTCTCCTCTTATTTGTGATATGCCGGTTTCAAATAGAAATTTAGGATGGGTGGAAAGGGCGCAAGTGTTAGGCTATCTAACAAATAATATTACTTCGCCTTGTTCGTCTCAAGGAGTTAATTTCGGCCCTGACAACGCCATGTTGTATTTTGAATTTTATGTAATACTGGCTAGACAGCTGAATATCAACAGGCCTACAGTTAACTATAGCGACTTTTTTAAACCAAACATATTTTATACAAATAATTTAGATAAGCAATCTGGTGTGGAGAAATGGATATTTCATGAATATTCAGACAATGGGTTTAATATTCCTTCCGGTGGTATTTCATTACAATTTCAACATTCATATCATTCTAATCTCACAGAAATACCGATTTTGGACGGCGATCAAGACCCCTATGAAAAGGTATATTTAAAACCAAAGGTTCAACCGCTCGGTGGGGGATGGACTCACTCCTATTCAACGTTTATAAAAATTCTAGATAACAATGGTCAGCCGCCTCAAAAAATATTGATTTATTGGCCTGATGGAACAATTCATTCCTTTTTACCGCAACAAAATAAGTATGAAAACAAAGGAATAACGGATAAATTATTTATCGATTCAGTCAACACTTTCGGGCATCCAACAAAAATCCGTATTCAAAAAGGAAGAACGGTTTTCACTTTCAGAAATATTGACAATGTTGGTTACAGAGTGCTAAGTCTCGTTAATATTACTGATGCTCATAACAATACTCTCATACTCGATTACATCCTTGGTTATGGAACACAAGTTGGCTTCCAACCCATGGTGCTTTCAAAAGTTACCGACAACTTTTCTAACAGGTATTTAACTTTTTCTTATTGGCCGGGGACAAATTATTTGTATTCGGTAACTGATCCTGCAAACAGGGTACTGAAGTTTTATGTCAATCCCTATACACACGATTTGGATTCTTCAGCAGATGCAAAAAACCAGATTACAAAATATTTATATTCTGTAAATCCTGGAACCTACGCATATAGGACACATTTACTTGTTAATATCCAAAAGCCAAATGGCAATAATGTAAGCAATAGTTATTCCAATAGAAAACTAAATCAAACACAAAATGCTAATTACCTTACAACAATAAGTCCTACCACCCCTGATTATTCAAGCCCCTGGTCACAACAATCGGTTCAAGTAAAGACAATTCAGAACAATCAAACACTTGTGTCAAACCATACTTTTAATTCGAATGGTGATTTGGCAACTGCGAGCAATGGAAGTGATAGCATACAGGTAGAATACGATAGTGAAAACAGACCAATTAAAATCAGGGATTTACAACGTGGATTTATAAGCAAATATGATTACGATACTAACGGATTTTTGAAAAGAGTGGTTAATGTTGATAGTCTATATAATGATAGTTCCCGTATTGATTATATCAATAATCCATACGGTGAAGTTGTTAATTTGAAAGACTATAATGACCGTGCTAATACCCAGTTTCACGAAACAAATTTTTATAGGAATAGTGAAGGTAACCCTACAACGATTGTAGAAAATGAAGGCTTAGGAGGAGAAGTCCAATATAACTATGGCTACCAAAATGGACTTCTAAATAATTATTATATTGCGCCGTTCCATGATCCGTATCAAATAAACTACAACAGTTTTGGAAATCCGACATCGATATCACACTGCACCCAGAATTTTAATTGTATTACTGCGATAACAACCTATGACAACATAAGCCGGCCAGTTACCAAGATTGACTTTGAAGGAAATAGCACTTCCATTGCATACGATCCAAATGATAATCCCACAACCGTAACGAAAGACTCCACAGGTCTAAATTTGCAAACACATTATGGTTACGACGCTAATGACAATCTTACTTCAATAACCTCTCCAAAGGGGCATGTTACCACTCTTCTCCATGACTTTGGGTCTGATGACTTAATTGAAGAGAATGATGGAACAAATAAAAAGCGATGGAGATATAATGAAGATGGTAGTTTAGATTCTTTTATTAATAAAAATAGTACTGCTTTTAAATACCTTTACTATAACCAATCATTATTCCCCAATACACAGCTCAATGGTTTCTTATATTCGGATGGCACTGCTTTTTATCAATATGAAGATGTTACCAAGAATTTAAAACGGGTGAACAACAGTTTAGGAAAAGAGAATTTTTTTGATTTCCCCTCAAACCATCGAGGCAAATGGAATAAACCAGGCATGGTACACACGAATGGATTTTTCATTGGATCAAATGATTATGTTGTCTATGAGTATGACAGAATGCTTAGACCAACCCTCATTGCATATGCTGGTTACGGTGGCAAAGGATATAGTTATAGTCACTTTTATGATTTCACGACCAAAAATTTATGGTTTGTTCAAGATAACAGTAGTTTTAAAACCTATGTAACCTACTCATACCAAAAGGATGGGAAACCACTTACGCAAGTTTATTCAAACGGAGATACCATCTTTCACCATTACGATGATTTTAATAGGGAAGATAGTATTTGGGCAATAAATAAAAGTAACCAGTTACTTTACTCAATCGGAGCATCACTTGATAAGAACGGAAAACATATTCAGGAGAATCTGAAAATTCTTTATCAGGGAGTTGAAGTAGGAACACTACCTCCCTTGCCTGTTGGACAAGTAAAGGGCTATACATATGAAAACCGCAATCGTATCATTACCGGAGATGGTAAAGCATATACAAGTGACGGAGCTGGGCAAGTTTCAAACAGCACCAATCCAACAATAACATATACCTGGTCAAATAATGGCCTTCTTACAAACGTAGATCGGAATGGAACGCAGACAATTTATGATTATGATCCTTTAGGGAACAGGAAGCGCAAGGATAATATTTACTATGTTGTTGACCAGCAAAATACAGGCAATGTGGTGATGGAAGCCGACCAATACACCACACCTATTAGTGTATACATATATGGAAACGGGTTGATATGCCGGATAGACCCTATATCCGATAGCTTATTTTATTATCATTATGATTTTAGAGGTAACGTCATTGCAATTACTAACGAAGATGGAGTAATGGTGCAGTATTATAAATACGATCCATTTGGCAAAGTTTATGACAAGAATGGTTCCTTGGCCTGGAATAACAGTTTTCAATATTTGGGTAGGCATGGTGTACAAACAGATGATTCTGATTTATACTATATGAAAGCCAGGTATTATCAGCCATCAACGGGACGATTTATTAGTGAAGACCCGGTTTGGAATACAAATCTCTTCCCCTATGCTGATAATGATCCAATTAATAAGGTTGATCCAAAAGGGAATTCTTGGATTGGAACTTTAAAGAATAATAACTTCTATCTTTCATTATCAGGGTTTTTCCTTAAATATTCTGGCATTAAGGGTTCGTTAGGGAGCAATGGTAAATTCTATAAAAGTGGCTGGGGTGTCAATGGGTCTACTGCTACAGCAAAAATTTCTGCTATCGGAAAATCAATAAGTGGCGGAGCTTCCCTATTAACTTTGGGTTCAGATGCATATGGGTTATATTTATACGGGACAAATCCAAATGATCCTGATGCTGTTTCTCCAGAAAAAGCTGCCGGAGATGCGTCAGTTGAAGGAGTAGCTTTTTTGGGCCCTCCTGGGGAAATTACGGCTTTAATATATTCTGGATTAGATAAATGGTACCCGGGAGGATCCCAAGGTTATAATAGGGATATTAATGGGCTTCTTGACAAAGGATATAACAAATTATATAATTTATTTATAACTCATTAGTATGAATAGTATGAAATCAATAATTACATTATATTATCTCCTTTCTTATAAATATTATAATTTTATTTGGAAACAATGGGGGGACTTTAAAAATGATTCAACAAGACG
>JAYTTM010000174.1:0-8597 GCA_043745055.1 Chitinophagaceae bacterium
GCCGCTAATGGACCAAAGGTTTCCTGTTCAAATGCTGACATTCCTTTTTGGATGTTAATTAATAACGCAGGTGTAAAATTGCAGCCATATGCATTACCACCTTGCAATAATTTGGCTCCTTGTTTTATTGATTGCTGCAGTTGGGTTTGCAGATTTTTTACCAGATCCAATCTTGCCATTGGGCCCATATTGATGTTTGCATCAAAGGGGTTTCCCTGTTTAATATTTTTCATCTGCTCATTAACCTCATGTAAAAAACTATCCATGGCATCCTGCAAAACAATGAATCTTTTGGAGCCAATACAAGATTGTCCGGCGTTAAGCATTCTGCTTTGCAAAGCCACTGTTGCGGCTTCTTTCATATTGGCATCGGACAATACAATCAATGCATCTGAACCACCTAATTCCAGTAAAGATTTTTTGATATTTTTTCCGGCAAATGCAGCAACAGAACTGCCTGCTCTTTCGCTACCAGTTAAGGTTACGGCCTGTACAATTTTTTCTTCCAGCAGTTTTTCTACCGTAGCTGTGTCTATAATTAATGTTTGAAAAACACCCACAGGTGCACCTGCTTCAATAAAAATTTGTTCAATTATTTTTGCGCATCCACATACATTGGGTGCATGTTTAAGCAAGGTTACATTGCCAGCCATCAATGTGGGTGCAGCGTAACGAAACACCTGCCAGAAAGGGAAATTCCAGGGCATAATAGCGAGTACAGCACCAATGGGCTGGTAACTTATAAAACTTTTTGTATAACCGGCTTCCAACAGTTCATCCTGCAAAAATTGTTCTGCATGAGTAGCATAGTATTCACATACGTAAGCACATTTTTCTACTTCTCCCTTGGCCTCTGCAATCACTTTTCCCATTTCATTGGTGATGAGTGTGGCAAGTGCCTCTCTATCTCTTTTTAAAATAGCAGCCGCATTATTGAGTACAGTTGCCCTTTGCTGAAAGGGAATATTTTTCCAAATAGCAAATGCATTTTCAGCTGCATGAATATGTTGGTTGATAGCTGCATCATCCATTAAAGGATATTCAGCAATCACTTCTTGCGTGTATGGAAATATGGATTGGAAAACCATTATTTTTTTTCTTTTTTATTAATTAATTGTTTTGCAGCAATTTGTTCTGCTGCCTTCTTACCTGTTTCTGCTGCACCGTTCATAAACCCCTGGAACTGGCCACTTACATGTTCTCCGGCAAAAAAAATATTACCAATCGGCTCTGCTTCCCATCCTGCAATTGTACTGTATTGTCCTATTTTAAAAGACGTGTAACCTGCCTTTGCAAATGGTTGTTTTGCCCAGCAGAATTTAATTTGTTTATTCGTTGCAATTTTATCTGCGCCTGCAAAAATTTTATTAATTCCCGGTATAAAATTCTCCACCAGTTCCTCCTGACTTCTTTCAAAAATAAAATCAGCCGATTTGCCTCCGCCAAAAACAGTGAAGCTGGCTTGGGCATCAGATTGCATGTGAGTGCTATCCCATCCACAGCCAAAAAGCTCATCTGTAAATGTGTAACCTTGTTTATTACCTGCACGCCATGGTTTGTTTTTCATGCCCATAATAAATTTGCTGCTATTGCCATAGCCAAATTCCTCCATACACTTTCTTTTCCCTTCGGGCATGGGCACTTCCATTTTTATGTTTCGGAGTACGCTGTAAGGCAGGGCCAGTATTACATAATCTGCTGTGATATTTATTGCAGTATTATTGTTGCTAAAACTTAATTCGTACTGGTTATTTTTTTCTTTTATTGAAATCAACTCATGTTTCAATTTTACCCAATCTTTTACCTTTGCGTAAATAGCATCAGTTAAATGCTGGCTGCCTCCTTTAATTTTATAGATCTCATGCTCACCATAAAAATCACCAGCCTTATCCAGCATGATGAGGAAGTTTAATGCAGACTGTTCCTCTATTTCCATACCATATTCCCGGCTTAGCATTACATCCAGGTAATTGTACAACCAGCCGTTGATGCCAATTGCAGCAAGATATTCTTTTACAGATTGGTTATCGAGTCGTTCAATTTGTACCGCATTTTTGTAATTCAATTCCTCGGGTAAACTAACTATATCTTTTGCCAGTTGTGCTGCATAAGGTTGAAGCGCTGCAGTTAGGTCTTCTTCTGTATAAGCCTCTCCACTAAAATACAATACTTCTTTTCCAAGTTTATCGGTTCTTAAATCATAACATTCCAATCCCAGTTCTTTAACCAGTTGCAAAATATCCTCGTGATTGGCATCAACAAATTCACCACCAAGGTCCGTGGTTAGGCTGCTACCAAAATAATTTTTCAAAGTAAACATTCTGCCACCTGTTCGTCCTGATGCTTCATAAACAGTAGAAGTGAGTCCGAGTTTTTTTAACTGATAAGCAGCATTTAATCCGGCAATACCGGCACCAACAATTACAATTTTTTTGTTGCCGGAAAAATTCCCGGCATTTAATAGCGATGGAAATAATGCAATGCCACAGCTCAATACTGCTGCTTCTTTTAAAAACTTTCGCCTGCTGTTTTGCCTTTGTTGCAGCAAAGCAGCAGTATCAGCATCCTGCGAAGCAGCATTACGAAAAGCTTTTTTAAAAATTTGCAACAATAAATTATGTGGCATAAATAATATTAAAATCCCGGGTTTTGACTTAGCTTATTATTAGTAGCCGATAGCTCTCTCAATGGTATTGGAAATACTCCATTGGTGTTGGCAACACCCAGAACCGACTCTATTTTTTGGTATCGGGCCAGATCAAAAAAGCGGTGACCTTCAAAATTCAATTCGGCTTTACGCTCATCCATTACTGCCTGCAAAAATGATTCTTCATCGGGAATATCTTGAGCATCCAATGCAATCATACCTCTGTTTTCACGTAAGGTATTTAAATAGGTTAATCCCCCACCTGCCAGTTTTTTTGCTTCGGCAGCAATCAAATACATTTCTGCAATCCGCAAAATATAGGCTGGATTATCTTTGGTTACTTCACCTCTGTATTTCAATGTTCGTCCATCAGGTAAAATGCCTGCATCGTTGTTTACAAAATCAACCAGTTTACTCCTTTTGTCTGTTGGCCTTGCTTCAAAAAAAGTATTTAACTGCTGGCTGGCTAAAAAGAAAACTTCTGTCCGCAATGCATCCGGCCTTACATAAGTTGTACCGTTAAATGCACTTTGGTTTTGTGCATCAAAGCTTAATTCAAAAATTGATTCAGCTGACAACCTGCCAGCATAAATACCTGGAAAATCTGCTGAATTTAACAGCGAAAACGTGCCATCATCAATTACGGCTGCAGCAAAAGTTGCTGCGTTTGAATAGTCTTTTTTATAGAGGTACACTCTTGCCAATAATCCTTTTACCAATAATTTATTTGAATATTTTGCATCGATAGAAATACCAGCCAGCAAGGCATCAGCATCATTCAAATCTTTTAAAATAGCTGTATAAGATCCAGCCACCGTACTACGGGTTACTACATCGGTTGCCTGCTGAACTGTTAATACAATGGGTATGCCGTTAGCAGAGGCATTATCCCAGTGATAACCAAACATACGCAAGGCATCAAAATGTACCATACCTCTTATGGCAAGTGCCTGACCTTTGATAGATTTTTTTTCTTCGGCTGAAAGATTTGCATCGCTAATGCCATCAACAGATGCGATGATGGCATTGGCATTGGCAACACATTTATACAAAGCCAGGTACATTCGTTCTACATATAAATTAGAAGATGTAATGGCATGTGCACCAATTTCATTTAAAGCAGGAATATCATATCCACCCGCTGTACAGATGTCGCTGTTTAAGTCCGTCATCAATGGATAGTAGGCGCCGTAATAATCCCTCTGTTGCAAATTATTGTATAACCCAACCAATGCAGAACGCAAACCATCGGCATTTTTAAACACCAGGTCGGTTGGTACATCGGTTGGGGAATTCACATCCAGTTTCTGGCAGGAAAATAATAGTATTGCGGTAGTGCAAACGATAAATATATTATTGATAGTGCGTTTCATTTATTTTCTTTTTTAGCCGATTAAAGATTTAAGTTGAAGCCGAAAGTAAAAGTTCTTGCAGGTGGATATGCGGCGTAATCCACGCCTGCAGTGCGATCTAAGTTACCACCGTTGGAACTTACTTCCGGATCGAAGCCTTTGTACTTTGTAAATACAAACAGGTTTTGCACTTGTGCATATATATGCAGGCCAGATAAAACCTTAATCGATTTTTTACTAAACGTGTACCCGATATTTACTGTTCTTATCCTGAAGAAAGAAGCATCTTCTACAAACATGGATGAATTTTCAATATAGTTTTTGGTAATGAAAGAAGCTCTTGGAACGTCCGTAACATCCCCCGGTTTTTGCCACCTGTTTAAAGAGTTTACTGAGTTATTGGCATAAACCTGGTTAAGCCCTCCGCCATTGCTGTAACCCAGATTTTCATACACCGGCCTTATCAGGTTGTAAACTTTATTGCCCACACTAAACTGAGTGGCAATCATCATATCAAAATTTTTGAAACGTAAATTATTTGTAAACCCGCCATAAAAATCGGGTCTTGCCTTGCCCAATATCTGAGCATCATTGGCATCTATAGTGCCATTTTTATCCAAATCTTCAAAAGTAGCATCGCCGGTTTGCTTATTTACTCCTGTATATTTCACTCCCCAAAAACTTCCAATTGGCTGTCCAACTTTTAAAATATGTGTAGGATTCAAATCATTAAATGAGCTCAGCAATTGGTTATCAATTGGTGTTTTTAATAAGGTGTTTTTTTGAAAAGTGATATTGAAATTGGTGGACCACCTAAAATTTACTGAGCTAACATTTCTAGAAGTAAGGTTAAATTCAAACCCTTTGTCCTCCACTTCGCCACCATTGGTAAGCAGTGTTGCAAAGCCGGTAGTACCGGCAATGGGAATATAGTTTAATAGGTCTGTGCGGGTGTTTACAAAATAATCAGCGGAGCCACTGATGATACCATTCCAAAATTCAAAATCGATACCTGCATTTAAGCCCCTGTTTTTTTGCCAGGTAAGATTTGGATCTGTTATCAGCTTTGGCTTAAGCCCGGATTGGCCATTGTAAATAGCAGGCTTCCACAAAGGTTTATTTTGATAATCGCCAATTTCCTGATCGCCGGTAAAGCCATAGCTGGCTCTTAATTTTAATGCAGTTAAGGTTTTACTATTCGCCATAAAATTTTCCCGGTTAATATTCCATCCTGCACTAATTGAAGGGAAATAACCAAATTGCTTGCCTTCTCTAAAACGGGAGGAGCCGTCGGCACGTATGGAAACACTTGCTAAATATTTTCCATCGTAATCGTATGTAACCCTTGCCAGGTAAGAGTGTAATCTATTGTTTCCGCCCGGAGCTACAGGTGTTCTTGTAATGATGGCGGCAACCGATACATCTGATAAACCACTACCTAACGGAAAGCCCTGCCCCGAAGTAGCATTTCTATCAGAAGTAGTTCCCTGTTGTGTAAACCCTGCCAGTGCACCAAAATTGTGCTTACCGAAAGATTTTTGAAAGGAAAGAATATTTTCATTGAGCCATGTTTGACTGCTGAAATTTGCTTTGGTAGCACGGCCTCCAATTGGGGCGCCGTCTGTAGTGATGGGAGATAAAAATAATTTATCCGTTAACGCTACATAATCGGCACTAAAGGATGTTTTAAATTTTAAGTAATTGGTAAGTTTATACTCCCCGAAAACAGATCCCAACAAACGATAACCATCTGTAGTACCAACTATTTCATGGGCAGATTTTACCGGGTTATCAGACAACCAGCTTACCTGGTAATCTTCAAATTTTGCATAGTTGCCTACTGCATCATATACCGGCATTAACGGAGATGCACCAAGACCATTGGTCACAATACCACTGTAGGTGTCATCATTAAAGCTTCTGCGGTTAAGGGTTTTAGAGATGGATAAATTAGTGCCGATGCTAAAACGATCATTAACAGCATGATCGATATTAATACGTGCATTCATTCTTTTAAAATAATTTTCAATTACAATACCCTGCTGATCAAAGTAGCCTCCGCTGATGTAGAATTTGGTTTTATCATTGCCTCCTTTTACATTCACTTCATAATTGTTGATGGGTGCGGTGCGTAAAATCTGATCGAGCCAGACGGTATTTATATTGCCTGCTGAATAATTTAATGGATCCGTTAAAACAGTTGCATCAAAACCTGACCCAAAAACAGCGTTATTTGCATTGTACAATTTCAAGTCGTTAGCTCTTGCTTCTTTTATAAAATCTACAAATTGATTTGCGTTTAAAAAGTTGATTTTTTTTGCCACTTTTTGCATCCCCGTGTACATATTAAATCCTATCTGCGATTTGCCCGCCTTTCCTTTTTTGGTAGTGATTAATACCACCCCGTTACTGGCTCTTGAGCCATAGATGGCAGCCGAAGATGCATCTTTCAATATCTCTATAGATTCAATATCATTGGGATTGATGTCGGCAATGGAGCTTAAGTTTTGGCCCTGGCCAACTTCTTCGCCTGTTGTGTTGAAGGAGGTGGAAAGAGAAGAATTACTTTCACTCAACATAGGTATGCCATCTACTACATACAGTGGATTTTGTGCCCCCCTTATACTTACCAGCAAACCTGCACCTGGAGTACCCGATGGAGATGTAACATTGATACCAGATAGCTTACCTTGTATGCTGTTAGCCAAATTTGATACGGGTTGATCTTTAAAATCTTTGTTACCTATAGAGGCCACAGCGCCGGTTAAATTAGATTTTTTTTGTGTGCCGTATCCTGTAACTACCACTTCTCCTAGCTGGCTGCTTGATTCCTGCAAAACCACTACAATATTTTCCTCTCCATTTAGTTCCACCGATTTATTCTTAAACCCAACCGATGAAAATTCTATTACACATTTTGGCCCCGGAAGTGGTAAAGAAAAACTTCCGTCTGTTGCGGTAACAACTGCGGAAACTTTGTTTTTTACATTCACTGTAACTGATGCAATCCCATTGCCGGCAGCGTCCTTTACAATTCCTTTTAAAGTTCCTTTTGTAGTATAGTCCTGGGCTTTTAAAATAGCGGGAAAGAGTAATAAAATAATCAAAAGGCTGGTGATACAATTGAGTACCGTTTTGTTGGTCATGGTTAATTATTTTACAGTTATTTTTTGGTTTATCAAAAGTAGCAATTGGCATTGATGTAAAATAACTGTCAAAAGTATTTTAGTAAATCTGCAAATGATTGGTTATCAATCTTATTTTTAAGTCAAAACTTAGTAGATTTGAATACAAAAAAAATTACCTGTTTTTGAGTATTATATAAAAATGCAATTTTATGTTATTGAGCAAAAAAATAAAAAAGGCGGTTGAATTTCATCCCGAAATTATGCTGTTGCTGAAAAATAATCTTCAAAAGGAAGATTGGATAGGATTAACCAGAACATATTTTGATAAAATAGCCAGGATTATCAATAAAAAAATCACAAAAGAAGTAATAGAAAATCCTGCCTTTATTGAGCAAAATTTAATCATTGGCAAACTCAAAATAGAGAAGGAAATTTTTAGTCTTAAATGTGAATCTGTAAATGGTTTCATAAAGCATTTGGCACATTTAAGTGAATACCAGTTGTATAATTGGGTAAGTGGAAAAACATTGCAAAGCTTTTGGAATGATGGCGATGCCAAATACATAAAAATAAATGCGCTATTGGTTTTTTTGCAGGTACCCTATAGCGAATGGGCTTTCTGGAGCAGGGATGAAACGGATACAGCGGGACATTTACCAGCACCTGCGGCCTTACCTAATATGCTGTACGAATTAAATAAACATTCGTTGGCCATTATAAAAAATTATTACCTCGGCAATTATTATTTGTATTATCAAAAAACAGACGGCAGCAATCATATCATAAAAACAGCTTTTGTATTGAAAGAACATGAAAGCGGGCAGATAATTATTCAATCTGTTTCGGAAGGTCACCGGTATATTGGTAAGGTGATGGGCTTAAGGGATGGCTGTCTTTATATCAATTGTCAAAACCTGGATTTTGAAGAAATGGAACAGTATGTATTCAACATCGGGCTGGAAACAAAACCGGAAGTACTGTTTGGGGTATCGACTACTGTTAGTGTAAAGGAACGATTGGGCGTAGCATTAAAAAACATACTTGTAAAGCAAAAAGGCAATGTGCCCAACTTTGAAAACGAGCCTGAAATGGAAATCCCCTTCAATAAAACATACAATGTACAATCGGAAGAATCCATTATTGTGAACTATTTAAAAAGCAGTACCAATAATGTTATAAAAACGCAGAGTTGCTGTAACCTGGTCGATATACAAAATAAATAACCCCGCCATTGCTGGCGGGGCGGTTGTTTCACTTCAACTCTCAACCAATGAAACGATCTTTATAACAAGCTGGTTACCGGGTTCATCATCAATAAGCTATTGTAGCTTAAATTCCCGGCATCATTAGATTCATTTATACCGATTTTCTCCAATTGTTTTTCAATATTTTGCTTTACTTTTTCTAAAGAATCCTTAATACGTTGCTGGTCTTTTTCCAATTTATTTTTTAAGGAGTCAATTTTATCAA
>JAYTTM010000175.1:0-2337 GCA_043745055.1 Chitinophagaceae bacterium
TAAATGATACGCTTTTAAAAACCATTGTTTCTTTTGGGCATCTGCAAAACTCAGGTAATAATATCCATTTGTTTGTTTTACAAAATTCGGGTGCAGGCCAACCAGTAATTGTACAAAAGCTGCTTCCGGTTGTTTATCTCTTTTTATAACAAAAGCTACACCTCCCCTGGTAACCTCAAAACTTTCAACCCATCGCCCCTCGGCAACAAAACCATCATACAACCATTGTGGAGTAAGTACCAAAAAAGATCCGCTTATTTCACTAAGCATTACCTGGTTAACACTCGTTGCTTCAACAATATGCTGTTCAAAAAAACCATTTCTGTTTACAGTATAATCTTCCTCCAGTTTGGCCAGGATATTTTCGGCCAATGCCTGCGGATCATTACTGTACTGAGCGGCGTTTGCAGCCACCAGCCAGCTTAGCGTTTGACTGGCCTTAAAACCTAGTAAAAAGTATTCGCTGTTTTGCTCTATAAAAAAATGATACCGGTTAAATTGATTCAGTTTATAAGAAGTGCCATTAATAACAACTGCAGCTTCAACGTTTAGATTTGATGATTCATTTTCCACATCAAACTGCAGTTTGGGAGTGTAGGTACTAAAGCTGCAGGGAGCCGTTACCGGATTGCCTTTCCCCCATTTTTTCTGGTACCATTTGATGATTTGCAAAAATGGTTTTAGCCTTACCATTTTATCGTACAAGGCACGCTCAAGGGCATTGTTGTAAAATTGCTCAAACGCTACTCCTGCCCTGCCTTGCTTGTATTTTGATTGGATACTGTTAATGGTTTGTTGCAGGTACTCCATACTAAATTCCAGCAATATTTCTTTTGCAGGTTTAGGTAAATTATCAAAATATTTCCTGATTACCTGCCCTGTTAAAGCCTCCGTAGAATAGTTGATGGTTTTATCTTTTACAATATGCAGTACCTGTAGTATTTCGCCTTCCAACACTTTTTGTGGCGTAAATAATAATACTGTTTTAATCTCTTTTTTATTGGCCATATAAGTTACTCTGGATACTTTTTAAATAGCAGCAAACTTAAATGTATATGGCAATATTTTAACTTTTTTTGGAGCTTTTTATTTAATAACCGGGTATTGAAAATATAACTGGTTTAAAAAAAGGGCGTTCAATCAACTCTGTAGAAAGGGCAGGTGCTGTACCAGTTGAAATACGCCAAAACTTTCTATGGTATCCGGATGTAGAAGTGTATCAGCCACAGGCATTTCCTTGAATAATTCAACACCAATATCATTTCTTAAAAAGATGGAATTAAAGCCCAACCTGTTTGCTCCAATCAGTCGATAGTCTTTGCTGGCGGCCAGTTTACACATAGCTACCGGAGATGCACCATGATAATCACTGTGCTGCTGCCGCAGTTGTTTGGGTGCATCGATTGGTACAACAACATCGTTCAATCCAAACTCAACATGATTTTCTATCATCACAATTTTGGGGGAAATGGTTTCAATAGCCTGCCAGATCCAGTAATCGTCTCCATCAATATCGATGGTAAGAAAATCTATTTCTCCGGTAAAACCTTGCTGCTCCAGCAACTGGTTTACATTGGCAGGTGTAACCATTGCTGCGGTGAAAACATTTTGATAAGGTTGGGTTAGTCTATGTGAGGTATATAGCTTTTTACCAAGCCTGATGTTACGCCCATCTGCATCAATAAACAGGCCGCTCCAGCCCATGTTGAAAGCAAGGTTAGCACAGTTACTGTTAATACAATCGTTGGAGCCAATATCTACAAAACGTCCATTTTTAATACCGAGGCAACTGACGATATAAAACAGCAAGCCATCTTCTTCCAGACTACTGAAAATACTAAAGCCAGTATCTGCCAAATCTATCTGCTTTCCATCAGCAAGGGCAGCTTTGTATTGCAATCCCAATTGTGTTAGTGACAACTGAACGGATGGCGAAACTTTATCCTTGATGAGCCATTTATAGAAATAATATTTTAACCAGTATTTTATTAATTGCATAAACCATTTTAAAGATGCACAATACTAAAAGAATATTGTGTAAAACAAGCAATGCAATATCGAATTCTTTTTAGCACCATAAAAAAAGGGCTGCCTTTTAATCAACCCTTTTCAACTAATCTGTTGGTTATTTTATCGCATCAGGTACATTTTACCGTAGCCTGCTTTAAAGTATTTATCAGTTTTATCGCCATCCGCTTTGTATTTATCCAGCGATTTTCCATTCAGGTTTGTGAGTACCCTGTAGAGGTACACGCCATTGCCCAGTTTTTGTCCGTACATATCGGTGCCATCCCATTTAAAGTCGGTGATGTTTCTACCTATGTGCAGATCGCCCAA
>JAYTTM010000176.1:0-2336 GCA_043745055.1 Chitinophagaceae bacterium
GTAACACATAAATCACTGTTGAATTTTTCCTGCAATGTCCTTACAGCAAAAAGCATATTAAGTGCTTTCTGGCTGCCTTCCATATTTCCGAGGCCAGCAACCCTGTCGTGCCTTGTGGTAAAAGTGAGATTCTTATACTTGTGTGATTCGTCCACAAACAAATGGTCAATGCCCAAATCTTTAAAGTTAATACCAGCATCTTTCTTTGCTTCAATATCTTTTTGTATGCCTTGCAGTTTTATACCGAGATTTGTTTTTCTTATCTCTAATCCTTTCAGCATACGCCGGGATATTTCACCGCCCATGTCCTTTATGGTGTACAAGTCTTTCTCAACATTATCCAACTCTGTTTGAAATATCTCCCTTTGTATCTCCGGGCTTTGAGGAATTTTACCAAACTGGTCATGCGTTAAAATGATACAATCCCAATCGTTGTTTTTAATTTCATGTGATAACCTGATTCTTTTAGAAGGGGTAAAATCATTTTCACCAGGAGCCAGGATTTTTGCATTGGGATAAGCTTTCCGGTAAGTATCTTTTATCTGGTTCACATTGGCTTTTAAAGCCAGTATGATGGGCTTGTTTACAATGCACAGACGTTTCATTTCATGAGCAGTCACAATCATCGTCAATGTTTTTCCCAGACCAACTTCATGGTCTATCAAAGCACCACGGTTTTGTATAATGCGCCAGGCGGCATTCTTTTGTGAGCTATATAAATCTTCTATGCCCAATCTCTTTCTATCCAATCCGGGGAACTGTAAATGGTTGCCATCATATTCCCGAAGTACGTAACAATTGAAAGTGTTGTTATAGAGTTCTTCTAAATCTTTCTTTTCATTCGCAGGTAATTCTTTCAGCCATTCAGTGAAATTATTACGGATAGATTCTATTTTTTGATGGGCTAACTGTATGGCATCATTATCAGGCACACGGATGGTTTTGTCACCAACACTTATTTCATAAGTATAAAAGGGAGTAGTATTTTCTAAAGCATTTTCCAGTAAAGTATTTCCATAATAAGTTTTGCCAGCCTTTGTAGTAACAGCGTATTCCTGACTAATTTTAGCATTGCTGCTGCTTGCCTTTACTTTAAAAGTATCTAAGGATTGAAAATAATTTACCTCCGTAGGCACTTCAAATAAATGAGAAGCAAAGCGGTCATAATAGTCTTTAGGTATCCATCTTTCACCCAAATTAAAATCCAATAACTCAAAAGGTATTTTCTCGGGCTGTATTTTCTCTAATGCTGATAAGCTTCTTTGCAATTGTACATTCTCAGGAGATTCATTTACTGCTGCTTTCGCAATATCTAATTTATGAACCACATTGCCGCTAAGTAACTGGTCGGCAGTTTCCCATTGATTGGTAGCCGGGTTAATGTAAATATGATGGCCTAATGTCTGTATGGTATCTGGTTCAGAGCTATCGGTAGATGCTGCAATAAATTCTATATCCACAAAACCTTTATCATTCAAACTTTTTGCCAATGCTTCCACAGGGTTGTCGGTATGAAATGTTTCCTGCTTTTGGATAAGTGACTTTGTGAGTATATCAGCTTTAAAATATTGATCACCATCTTTTCTTTCCAACGAAGCCAACACTATGAATCCGAAAGCCTCATCTTTTAATATTCTTTGTTTATTGGTAGTTGTATTTAAGAGACCAAACCCTTTAACCAGTGCATCATAAGAATCATTTAATTGTTTCCTTAATTCCGGAGATTCAATATTCTCATTGGATTCTCTATTTGCCAGCATTAAATATTCATCTCTTACAGAAGTGTATTGCTGATAAAATCCAACATCTTTTTTTTCGTAAAGACTTGGTAAGAAAACAGGTTTATCATTTTCACCAGAAGCATAAGAAACAAAGCCAACCCTGTTATCATGAACCATTAGCGTCCCTTCTTTATAATAGGGATTGAGATACTTCAACTCATTTAATTCATCGTTCTTATTATTTAACGCTATATGAAATGTACCCTCGCCCACTTTATGAAACTGATGATTGTATTCCTGCAACTTATTTGACAATCCATTCAATTCAAGATGAATGGCTGAAGCATTCATCCAATTAGCGGGGAATTGAATTTCATCAGTATTGGAATATAGTTTATAAACGTATTGTTTGAATGCGATTGCTTTTGCCGTAACTAGAACGAAAGCTTCAAGCTCTGGCTTATCCGATGGTTTAATAATGTTGACGATCCTGGCAGTTTTTCTATCAATTACAGTGGCATCCAATCTGTTGATATAAGCCGAAGCCCTGTTGATGTTAGCAGCAGGTGCGTTATCAAATAATCCCAATTGTACAGCACTATTATCAGGATTATT
>JAYTTM010000177.1:0-2335 GCA_043745055.1 Chitinophagaceae bacterium
GTATCCCTCCGACCAAGTACATGGTTTGTAATGCGATGAGTGGTTGGCTATTTTTTGTAGGGTTGCCAGTTTTGGGGTAGTAGCTCTGTTATTTTATTGATTGGGTGAGCAGCTATTGTGTTGAGTATATCCTTTAACCAGACAAATGGATTTACATCATTAAGCTTGCATGTACCAAGCAGGGAGTAAAGCATAGCACTTCTTTGGGCTGCCTCATGGCTTCCTGCAAATAGGTAATTTTTTCTTCCGATGGCTATTGGTCTTATACAATTTTCTACAGGGTTATTATCTATATTTAAATGACCGGTTGTTGCGTATAAGCTTAATTTTTCCCATCTCTGAATGCTATATCCTAAGGCTTTGCCAATAGTGCTCTTGGGTAATGTTTTCATATACTCCTGTTTCATCCAAAGGCCAAGCTGTTGAAGTATCGGCACGGCTTGTGTTTGCCTTAGCTGCAATAGCTGTTCGGTAGTGTATGATTGCTCCTTAGCCTTTCGTTCAATGTCATACAATCGTCCTATTTGTTGCAATGCCTGTTCTGCTCTTAACTTGTCATTGTCAAGTGCTTCATAAAACATTCTTCGGGCATGAGCCATGCAGTGGAGCAGCGTTACATCTTCTCTTTGATTAAAAATATGATATGCACTATATCCATCTGTTTGCAGATGTCCTTTAAAATCTTTGAGCATTTCGCAGGGGCCTTCTCGTCCTCGGCCCGGTTGGTATTGGAGAGCGACCATTCGGTCTATACTGTTGTGGTATACCCAAAAGTAACCACGATGCGACTGCCCCTTTTTATCCTTGTCAAGTACTTTTATAGGACTTTCATCAGCATGAAGGTAATTGCTGCTGATAACTTCTTTTACCAAAGCCTGATACAGCGGCTCTATAAGAGCACATGTATTGCTGACCCAATCTGTAATGGTGCTGTAAGCTATGTTTATGCCTTCTCTGCTAAAGCGTTGCTGTTGACGGTGAAGAGGAAGATGGTCAACATATTTATCTATAACTATCTGTGCAAGCAATCCTGCGCCTGCAATAGCTTTTGGTAATGGCCTGTCAACCATTGGAGCA
Source organism: Chitinophagaceae bacterium (assembly GCA_043745055.1). Classification (GTDB taxonomy): domain Bacteria; phylum Bacteroidota; class Bacteroidia; order Chitinophagales; family Chitinophagaceae; genus Ferruginibacter. The sequence goes on from JAYTTM010000177.1 coordinate 1,078, forward strand.
ATAACAATTGATTGCTTATCTGAGGATACGTATTTAGGACGTACATAGCGATTAACATACAACTTACCAGGTGCATACTCCAGTTCTTCTGTTACTTCTTCGCCTATCATTTTTGCACCCTCTGCAACTCCTTCCGGTTCTAAGATTATTATATTGCGCTCAAGGTGCTCCGGCAACTTCATTCTGCCAACATGTTCTTTCTTAGCAGTAACTGTTGTTGTAGTACGGGTATATTCAATCTTCTTGGCTGAAGTAACAGAACATGCTGCAACTGCTTCTGCCTGTATGGCTAAAGAAAGTTGTTCCACAGCAGTATTAGATGAAGGTATAAATCGTTCATGTTTTGAACCGAAAATCATTTTCTTTAGCTGATCAAGCTCATGCTTCAAAGCAGTTATGGTTGCTTGAGATTGCTCGTATAAAAGCTTGTAATCGGTATGTTGTACTACTGCTTGCATTGCCGGGTGCAAATATGGGGCAAATGCCCTATTGATAGTACTTGCAGCCTTTGTCTATCCACAGCTTTAGGCCTTATGTTGATATCTTTTTCTGTGCCTCACACTCTTCAACGAGATGCCTTGCAAAAGAAGTTGCAGTTGTACAGATGTAAGTGCTATACTGCCACTGTCTGCACTATCGGCAGGTAGCTCATAAGTACCTTTTTCTAATCTTTTGTGATACAAAGAAAAGCCATCGCCTTCCCATAAAAGCAATTTGACTTGGTTATGTTTTTTATTCAAAAAAATAAACACTGCACCACAAAGTGGATGGTGGTGCATAAAAGAAGTAACAATACCACAGAGACTATCAAAGCCTTTGCGCATATCAGTTAATCCATCGTATAAATAATAAGTACAGGCAGCAGATAAGTGAAGCATGGCTACTTTATTAAAGCTTTGAGGTATGCCTGAGAAACAGGTTGAAGCAACCTGACCTGATGACCAGCAGGAAAAACAACTTCAGCAAAAGGAATAGATACCTTAGAGGTAGGCGTTGGTTGAATGGTAACAGGCCTAAAGGAATGCTTAACTCCTTCCGGGTTACCAGTATGCTTATGCCGCCTATACCAGTAATGAAAGCAATGATAGCGCAGATTATTCTGCTCACAAAAAGCCTTAATGGATAACCCACTACCTTTCCATTGTTCCACTGTTAATAACATTTGTTCTTGATAAGCCAAATCGGTTGCCATATCTTTTTATTTGCAAAAAAACAGAACAAAAAAACAGAAAACAAGATGTAGTTGGACGGAGGGATA
>JAYTTM010000178.1:0-8554 GCA_043745055.1 Chitinophagaceae bacterium
CGGATATTAGTTTTTAGCATCAACTTTTAATTATTAATTTAGCTTCAGTTCCGGGCGGACAGTTGGTCAATTCCCCAAATGCACAAAGCCTCAACGTTGTACGTCACCCTATTGGACATCCTGCAAACATTTAAGCATCCATGACTTTGCCGACACGACCCCACGCTATTTTTAGCACATTGCAAGGCACACAAAACCTCGACACAAAGCCAACCTTGCAAAGAGCTAAAAATGCCAACACACAACCCACCCACCCCGGCTGACGAATATCTATCATCATTTGTTCGACACTTCAACAATATATCTTTACTCAACACCCAAGCCCACCCACCACCCCAATACAGAGGTTAGGTTATAAACCGTTCAAAAAAAGTATCTTAGCGACCTAAACTACAAATTGAGAATTATCTAAATGTCAAAAGAAGCAAAAGCAAGAATTAAGATAAACAAACTGTTGGAGGAAGCAGGTTGGCATTTCTTTGACAATGACGAAGGAAATGCAAATATTGTATTAGAAAATAAGGCTAAACTGACACAAACTGAGTTAGACAAATTTGGCGACAACTTTGAAAAAATTTCAAACGGTTTTATTGACTACTTACTACTTGACGACAAAGGTTTTCCGTTGATAGTTTTGGAAGCCAAGAAAGAAGAAATAAATCCGCTTGCTGCAAAGGAGCAAGCAAGAAAATATGCAACAGCACAAAAGTGCCGTTTCGTTATTCTCTCAAATGGCAACCAACATTATTTGTGGGATTTGCAGAGAGGAAATCCAAGCATCATTTCAAAATTTCCGAGACCCGAAACGGTTGATGCTTACACTTCCTTCGTTCCGAATCCTCAAAGTTTAATTGCCGAAAGTGTAAAGGAAGATTACATCATTCAAACTCAAAAGCCCGATTACAACAAAGACCCAAGATGGATTGATGAAACGCAACGAAAAAATTATTTAGAAGAAAACAAACTTCGTTTGTTGCGGAAATATCAAGTAAGAGCAATTGAAAGAATACAAGAAGAAGTGAAAGACGGCAAAGAACGCTTTCTTTTTGAAATGGCAACAGGCACAGGAAAAACTTTAACGGCAGCAGCCGTTATCAAACTTTTTTTGCGGACAGGAAACGCAAGACGAGTTTTATTTTTAGTTGACCGTTTGGAATTGGAAGACCAAGCCGACAAACATTTTAAAAACTATTTGAAGAACGATTATCAATGTTGCATTTATAAAGAGAACAGAGACGATTGGAGAAAAAACGAAATAGTTGTTTCAACCGTTCAATCATTTTTATTCAACAACAAATACAAACGAATTTTTGCACCCACCGATTTTGATTTAGTTATTTCAGACGAAGCACACCGCAGCATTGGAGGAAACAGCAGAGCAGTATTTGAATATTTCATTGGCTACAAATTAGGATTGACAGCAACGCCAAAAGATTATTTAAAAAAGATTGATGCTGACAAATTAAATGACAAAGACCCAAGAGAATTGGAAAGAAGAATGTTGTTAGACACCTACTCAACCTTCGGTTGTGCAGATGGCAAACCCACTTTCCAATATTCTTTGTTGCATGGAGTGAAAGATGGTTTTCTTGTCAATCCAAGTGTGGCAGATGCAAGAACTGAAATCACAACTCAACTTTTATCTGACAAAGGTTACAGTGTTACAACTACCAATGAAGAAGGAAAGGACGAGGAAGAAACTTTCAAGCAGAGTGATTTTGAAAAGAAATTCTTTTCGGAAAACACGAACAGAATTTTTTGTAAGACATTTTTAGAAAATGCTTTTCGTGACCCAGTAACAAATGAGATTGGAAAAACAATTGTGTTTTGCGTAAGTCAAAATCATGCTTCAAAGGTTACTCAAATTCTAAATGAGTTTGCCGGCAAAATGTTTCCAAGCAAATATCAATCGGACTTTGCTTTGCAGGTTACATCAGTTGTTCAAGATGCTCAGCAGTTCACAATCAATTTTTCAAACAACAATTTAAACGGCACAGGAAATTTTAATCCACTTTACAAAACAAGCAAGACAAGAGTTTGTGTAACCGTTGGCATGATGACAACAGGTTACGATTGCCCCGACTTGCTAAATGTTTGTTTGATGCGACCAATTTTTTCGCCAACAGATTTTATTCAAATTAAAGGCAGAGGAACACGGAAGCATAATTTTTTACAAGAACTTTTAGACAAAGAATTTGTGAAAGAAGTTTTGCAACCCGACAAAAAGAAATTTAAACTCTTTGACTTCTTTGCAAATTGCGAATACTTTGAAAAGGAATTTAACTATGATGAAATTTTAAAACTCCCTGCAAAAAGTGAAGGTGATGGGGGCGATGGAAGAACATACACAATACCCGACACATACGACAGCACAAACCCTGACCCATTGAAAACAATGGTTGTGAATGAAGTTGGAGTAGAAGGAATGAAGATTGACAGAATGTATTTTGACCGCTTTGAAGAAACTCTAAAGGACAATAAAGAAGTTCAGAAGATGATTGAGAAAAGAGATTTGGAAGCGATTGAAAAATACATTCTGCAAAATATGTTTGAGAAGCCTGAAGATTTTTACAACATGACTAAGTTGCAAACAGCAACTAAAATTGACAGGAAATTATCACTTCGTGAAATCATTGAAAAGATTTTTGGTTTCATTCCTTACTTCAAAAGCAAAGACGAATTGTTGGAAGATGAATTTGAAAAGTTTGACAGCAGATATTTACCAGACGAACAAATTTTTTACTACGCAAAAAATTATTTCAAGAGTTACATCACCGATAAAGAATTCCGTGAGATAATTGAAAACAAAAATTTCGCTTTACTCAATACAAATTCAAACGGGGATGTGTTTCGCAAGCTCACACCCGAATTGAGAATGCTCATACCTACATACATAAAAGAAAATGTTTCCTTAAACCGCTTCACGGCTTAACACTATGCTTGATACAGAAACAAAAAGAAGAATTGATACAGCCCGTGACATTTTAGTTGGCAAAGTTCCCGACCCTAAAAGTCAGGTGGAGCAAATTACGATTGCACTTATTTACAAGTTCATGGACGACATGGATAAGGAAGCAATTTCGTTTGGAGGGAACGCAACTTTTTTTGCAAAACCTAAACTCACAGGTAATAAAGAAGATGATGAGAAGTTAGAAGATTATTCAAAATATGCTTGGACAAAAATATTTGACCCGAAAGTTGGAGGACATGAAATGCTTGCTTTGTACGGTGAAGCAATCGTAAAACTTAATCTCAATCCAAACATACCGCAACTGTTTCGTGACATTTTTAAAAACGCTTACCTTCCCTATCGTGACCCCGAAACTTTAAAATTGTTTTTGAAAACAATTAATGAGTTTAGTTACGACCACAGTGAAATGTTGGGTGATGCATTTGAATATCTGCTTTCTGTTTTGGGTTCACAAGGCGATGCAGGGCAATTCAGAACGCCAAGACATATCATTGATTTTATTGTTGAAGTATTGCAACCGAAGAAAACAGAAACCATTTGCGACCCTGCATGTGGCACAGCAGGTTTTCTAATTTCTTCTTACAAACACATTCTGCAACACAACAGCAAAAAGAACAAAGGCGATTTGCTGACACCTGACGACAAAAAAAAGATGATGCAAAATTTTGTTGGCTATGATATTTCGCCTGACATGGTGCGGTTGAGTTTGGTGAATATGTATTTGCACGGATTCATAACGCCTAACATTTACGAGTATGATACGCTAACGAGTGAAGACCGTTGGAGTGAATACTTTGATGTAATAATTGCCAACCCACCTTTTATGACACCGAAAGGAGGAATAAAACCACACAAGAAATTTACGATACAAGCAAACAAAAGTGAAGTGTTGTTTGTGGATTACATTGCTGAACACATACACCCAAGCAAAGGCAGAGCAGGAATTATTATTCCCGAAGGAATTATTTTTCAGAGTGCAAACGCATACAAAACATTACGGAAAATGTTGGTTGACAAATATTATTTGTATGCCGTTGTGAGTTTACCAGCAGGAATTTTTAATCCATACAGCGGAGTAAAAACTTCTATTCTGCTAATGGATAAAACGCTTGCAAAGAAAACCGACAACATTTTATTTGTAAAAATTGATAATGACGGTTTTGATTTAGGAGCACAACGCAGGGCAATTGCTAATAACGATTTGACAGGTTGCTTGGAATTATTGAATCAATACAAGTTGTCGTTGCAAAACAAAACAGAATTTGAAAGTGATAACAAGAATGTGTTTTTAGTTAAGAAGGAAATAATTTCTGTTAAAGGCGATTATAATTTGTCAATAGACCGTTACCGAGTAAATGAAAATGTGAAGCAGAGTAATTTTGAAATGGTAAAGTTGGGAGATGTGTGTGAAGTCATAAATGGTAAAGCATACAAACAAGAAGAATTACTTGATGTTGGAAAGTATCCTGTTTTACGAGTTGGAAATTTTTTCTCAAACAGAAGTTGGTATTACTCCGACTTAGAATTACCCGAAGATAAATATTGTGATAAAGGTGATTTGCTTTACGCATGGTCAGCTTCTTTTGGTCCAAAAATTTGGGACGGTGAAAAGTCAATTTATCATTATCATATTTGGAAAATGCTTCCTGATGAAAGTAGAATAAATAAATTATTTCTCTTTTACATTTTGGATAGAGAAACAGAATCAATCAAAGAAGATGGCGGCAGAGGAATTGCAATGATGCACATTACCAAGGGAGGAATTGAGCAAAGAGAAATCCCTTTACCCCCTTTAGAAATCCAACAACAAATAGTTTCAAAAGTAGAAAGCTACCAAGCCATTATCAACGGAGCAAAACAAGTTGTAGAAAACTACAAACCACAAATTGAAATAAATCCTGATTGGGCAATGGTTGAGTTGGGTGAAGTGTGTGAAGTGAAATCAGGAGGAACACCATCAAGAGATAAAGAAGAATTTTGGAAAGGAAATATTCCTTGGCTTCGTTCAGAAGCTTGTAAAGATGGATTTGTAAGTGAAGCAAAAGAATTTATTACAGAAAAAGGATTTGAAAATTCTTCTGCAAAAGTTTTAAAACCAAAATCAACTTTGATTGCATTGGTTGGTGCAACAATTGGGAAAACCGCATTCATAACTTTTGAGGCAACAACAAATCAAAATGTTGCAGGGATTTTTCCTAAAGATGAAAACAAACTGCAAGCAGAATTTCTTTTTTATGCTGCCCAATTATTGTATTCTGAATTTACAAGTTTAGGAGAATTCAGAATGGCAAATTTGAGTTTGGTAAAAGGAATGAGAATTCCTCTTCCCCCACTTTCAGAACAACAACAAATCGTAACCCGAATAGAACAAGAACAACAATTAGTAAATGGAAACAAGAAACTCATTTCACTTTACGAACAAAAAATAAAAGATGAAATAAATAAGTTGTGGCAAGCAGAGCCAAAGGAATATGAAATGCCACAGGAAAAACTTTCAATAGCAGCAGAGGAATGATAACCAAAGTAAATAGAATAAAAGATTTCGGAGTATTCAGGAATTTCAGTTGGCAAGCTGCAATTCCTGAATTCAAACAATTCAATCTTATTTATGGTTGGAACTATTCGGGAAAGACAACTTTATCAAGAGTATTCAGATGTTTTGAACTTGTAGCATTGCATGAAAATTATTTGGCTGCAACTTTTGAGTTGGAAGATGGAGACGGAAATAAATTTGACCAAGCATTTACAACACCGCCAGTAATTAGAGTTTTCAATTCTGATTTCATTAGAAAAAATCTACAGTGGGAAAATGAAAACATTGAACCCATTTTTATGTTGGGAGAAGAAAACGCAGAACTGCAAACGAATCTTACTAATAAAAAAACAGAAATTGAAATAGCAGAAGCAAGTTTGGCTACTGCTAAGTTAGCAACGCAAACAAAGAGTAATTCTATTGAGCAAAAACTCACAGACAAGGCAAGAACTACCAGTGAGTTTTATAGTTGGAGAAATTTTACAAAAACCCAATTCAGACCTTATGTTGATGAAGTGAAGGACAATACTGTTGCAAATACTTTGACAGCAGAGGAGTTTGAAAAAAATAAAAGTCAAGCGTTATCCAGCGAAATAAAACCACGACTAAATCCAATTTCGTTTTCAGTTTCTGAAATCACAACTTTAAAAAGTGCAGTTGAAACTATTTTACACAAGCAAGTAACCGCAAAGACAATTCAAAAATTACTTGACAACATTCCTTTAGGCAATTGGGTAGAGACAGGAAAAAAACTCCATGAAGGAAAAACGATTTGTGAGTATTGCGAAAACACAATTTCAGAAATCCGCATTGAAGAATTGAACAATCACTTTTCAAAGGACTATGACAATCTGAAATTATCAATCGGTGAAAAAACAAAAGAACTTGAAAGTGCATTGATAAAACTTGCACAGCCACTTTCAGAAGCGACAGCGTTTTACACAGATATACAAGCGGAATACACAACCGCAAAAGCAAATATTGAAACGGAAATTTCAAATTACAATTCAGCAATCAATTCTCTCATTACAGATTTGAAAAGCAAACAAGAGAAACCATTTGACAAGTTGGAAGTAACTTTAATCACTGACAACAAAAGAACTTTGCAATCTTCTCTTACAGCAATCAATGCAGCGATTGAAAAGAACAACCAACGGACAGCAGAATTTGATATTGAAAAAAATGCAGCGATTGATAAATTAAAATACCACTATGCAGCTGAGTTTGAAAGAGCAGAAAATTATTCACAGACTCTTGCAGACATTGCCAGTGAAAGAACAAATCATTTAACAAGCGATGGTGCAATTCTAACTTTGAAAGCGGAAAAACTTGCAATAGAAAATCAACTTTCAGAAACAGTAAAGGGAGCAGAACAAGTAAACGATTACTTGAAAATATTTTTCGGCAAAGACGATATTAAAATTGAAGCGACAGCAGACAACAAATTCAAATTGCTTCGTGAAGGACAGGACGCAAAAAATTTAAGCGAAGGAGAAAAGACAGCAATTGCATTTGCTTACTTCACTGCAAAATTGGATGAACGAAATAATAAAATTAGCGATAGCATTATTTATATTGACGACCCGATTTCAAGTTTAGATTCAAACCACTTATTCAATCTGTATTCATTTATCAAGAACAAATTTGTAACATCAAAACAACTTTTCATTTCGTCTCACAACTTTGAGTTTTTCAATCTGCTTAAAGAATGGTTTCTTTCTAACAAAGAAATTAAGAAGGACAACAGAGCAATGTTTCTAATTGAAAGACCGAACAACGCAGCAGTTCGTGACGCTGAAATAAAAACGATTCACAAATTGCTTGAAGATTTCAAGTCAGAGTATCATTATTTGTTTTGGTTGATTCATTGTTTCAAAACAGCACCGTCAACAGACTTTTATCAACTCTATAATTTACCCAACCTAATGAGACGATACCTTGAGTCGTTCTTAGGTTTCAAAGTTCCTAAACACGTTGGTTTAGAAACTAAACTTGAATTTCTCATTGGCGACAGTGTCGTAAGAGACAGAGTTTTGAAATTCATTCATCACTATTCACACGGCAATTCTCTATCAAGAGCATTAAATTTCCCTGACTTGCAAGAATGCACCGACATCGTAACAATTGTAATTGACGCAGTAGAAAGTAAAGACAAAACTCATTTCGATTCTCTTGTTGAAGTAATAACACCAATTGTACCATGAGCCAACGCACCAAGTCAGGCACATTTGCAAGGCACACAAAGCAGACACACAAAAGCCAACCTTGCAAAAGAGCCTGCCTTGTGCCAAGGCACAGCCCACACACCCCAGCGGAGGGAATTCTTATCTGCTTCAACTAAATACATCGGCAACAAATCTTTATTCAGCACCAAAGCCCACCCACCACCCTAAAGACATTTGACAGACCGAATAGCATCAAGCCGACAATTAAACAGTAAATTTGCAACTCAATTTATAACTGCATTAATATATGAGTGAAGACCAAAAACGGGTTTTAGAACAACAACTTTGGAATATTGCCAATACCCTTCGTGGCAAAATGAATGCAGACGAATTTCGAGACTACATTTTGGGTTTTATATTCTACAAATATTTGAGTGAGAAAATGGAAATTTTCGCTAACGGAATTTTAAAACAGGACAAAATAAAGTTCCGTGAGATAAACCCAAAACTTAAAGACAGCCAAGAATATCTTAATGCAATACAAGAAGAAGCATTAGAAAAATTAGGCTACTTCTTAAAACCCGAAGAATTATTTACCGAGGTTTCTAAACGAGGCAATGGCAATAACAGCGAAGAAGATTTGTTTGATGTTTCTAAAACAAACTTTATCCTTGAAGACTTACAAAAAATACTCACCAATATACAGTTGAGTACAATGGGTACAGACAGCGAAGACGATTTTGATAATCTCTTTGAAGATATGGACTTGAATAGTACCAAATTGGGCAAAAGCCCAGAGGCAAGAAACGAAATCATTGCCAAAGTGTTATTTCATTTAGACAAAATAGATTTTAAACTTGAAAATACCGAGCTTGATGTTTTAGG